>CAYXFW010000256.1:0-4907 GCA_964464305.1 uncultured Verrucomicrobiota bacterium | reverse complement strand
TCGGACCGTTGATCCAGATCGCCGTGTCGATGCAGTGCGCGAGCAGGTCGCCCGTCACGCCGCTGCCCGCCGCCTTGACGTCCAGACGCCAGAGCCCCGTGCCGCCCTGCGGCAGGTCGGGCGAGATGGTCCAATCCTGCAGGAAGTTCGCGCGGTAGTGGAAGATCTTGCCCAGCCGTCCCTCGGCGACCAGGTTTCTGGCCAGCGTCACCGCCGGCACGCGCCGGTAGTTGTACCACACCGTGTTCAGGACGCCGGCCTTCTCGACCGCCTTGACCATCTTCACGCCCTCGGCGGTATTCCGCGCCAGCGGTTTCTCGCAGAGGATCATCTTTCCGGCCCTGGCCGCCGCGACCGCGATCTCGAGGTGAAGGTCGTTCGGCACGCAGATGTCGATCGCGTCGATATCGCGCCGCGCGACCAGCTTCCGCCAGTCGGTTTCCGTCGACTCGTAGCCCCACGTGTCCGCGAACGCCTTCAGCTTCGCCGCGTCGCGCGCGCAGGCGGCCTTGAGGACCGGCCGGTACGGGACGTCGAAGAAGTTGGTCACCTTCCGCCATGCGTTCGAGTGGGCCCGGCCCATGAAGCCGTAGCCGATCATGCCGATGTTCAGGTTCTTCGTTGCGCTCATCGTGATACCTCCGGATGGATTGGATGGGTGGATGACTGGATGGATGGGGGCGGTGTCTATTCGACCCACCCGTGTGCTTTCCTCACCGCGAGCATCGCGGCGAGGATCGAGGTCCACGTCCCGGGCTGGTGCATCACCTCGTTGGTGAACATGCAGCCGTCCCAGCACAGATGCCGGATGGACTTGGTCAGGTTCCCGGCGCTGTCGCGCAGCCACTGGCCCGCGGCCCATGCAATGTCGAGCTTGCCGTTGGCATCCGTCGGCAGGCAGTGCCGGCCCGTCTTGTCGTGCGTCCCCTGCCCCTTCACCGTCGCGTCGTTCTGCGCGACATGGAAGTCGATCGTCCACGGCCGCAACGACGCCGCGAGTTTCGCATACGCGGCGCGGAACGTGGCCTGGTCCTTCCAGTCGAAGTCCGCCGGGACCATCCGGTCCTCCGGCGCGTTATAGCCGAGCATGTAGAGCAGAGTGTGGGCCATGTCGGCCTGGAAACCGAGCACCTGCGGGTGCCCGACGCCCTCAAGCACCTGCAGCATCGTGCGCCACGAGTGCATGCCGCCCCAGCAGATCTCGCCCTCGGCCGCCAGCCGCTCGCCATGGTCGGCGGCAACGGCGCAGGCCTTCGAGAAGGTGTCGACGATGAGCTTCGTGTTACCGGCAGGGTCCTTCGCCCAATCGGCGACGCCGCCGGCGGAATCGATGCGGATCACGCCGTCGGGGCGCACACCCAGCTTCTTCAGTTTCTGCCCGATGATGCAGGCCTTGCGAACCTGCACGACGAACTGCGTGCGCTGGGCCTCGTCGCCGAACGCCGAGCCGCCGCCTGCGGGCGGCCAGACGGGCGCAACGAGCGAGCCGGCCACCAGGTTCTTCGCGCGGAGCTTGTCCGCGAGCTTTCCGAGGTCGGCCTCCGTCGAATCGATGTCCACGTGCGGCGCACAGAGGAAAAGGTCGACGCCGTCGAACCTGACGCCGTCCACCCGGGCCGCCGCCGTCAGGTCGATCATCGTATCCAGCCCGATGATCTCCTCCGGCGTGCCCGGCCCCTTGCCGACCACGCCCGGTCATGTCGCATTGTGCAGTTTCGGATAGGTGTTTCCGCTCATGGTGTGTCTCCTCGCGTTGGATTCCGGATTCCGTTCACAGGTCCAGGTCGGGGTTGCCCGGCCCGAAGTGCTTCAACATGACGATCGGATCGGTGGCCGACGGATTGACGATCTTCACGCCCTCCCGGGCGGCGGACTCGCTGACGAAGAACTCGTCGCCCGTCAGTTGCCCGAACCGGATCAGCGTCGGGGTGTCCACATCCCATACGCCGAGCTTCCCGTGCCCCTGCATCAGGATCAACCCGTACGCCGCCGCATCGCGGATCGTCACCGTGGCCCCGGGCAGGACGGTCAGTTCCTTGGCGCTGAAGGCCGGCGACTTGTAGCAGATCCAGTTCTCGAGGTAGCCCCCGGCCTCCGCGGCCGCCGCGCGCCGGGCCGGACGGGGCGCCATGAAACGGTTGCGGCGGAAGTCCGGGTCGACGTTCAGGTCCCAGTCGATGATCTCCATCAGCCAGTCGACGTCCTTCATCCGCGCCTTCGGCGTATCCTTCCACAGCAGGCTGTCGGGCACGACCTGGTCGCCGGTGACCGACTGGTACATCGAGAACACGTCCGAGGCCTTCTGCGGCTCGTAGGTGCAGAGGCTGCCCGGCGCGTGGAGCACGCCCGGCGGCACGTCCCAGCCCGTGCCGGGGTCGAGGCGGTACGCCTGCGAGATGCTCGTGATGTGGTTGTCGCCCTTCGGGAAGTCGACGAGGCACCGGCGGACGTCGTCCTTCGTCGTCCCCGGCGCGAACCCGAAGAAGGTGAACGGGAAGTCGCCGCCGTGATTGTTCGCCTGCGGCGGGAAGTAGTAGGCCTCCGGCTTGCCCTTCTGGCCCGTCTGCGCGGCGTGCACGTCCTGGTGGTGGATGTGCAGCGGCAGCGCGCCCTTGTTGTCGAAGAACTTCGAATACATCGGCCAGCAGCCATGTTCGCTCCAGATCCGCTCGCCGAGCAGTGCCGCGCCGAGTTCGGCGACGGCGTCGCGCAGCAGGATGCGGCACCGTTCGGCGCCGTGCTCGAAGACGATGAAACTGAGACCCTCGTGCTCGCCGGTCAGCGGACCGTTGTCCGCCGGCGTCGCCGAGGCGAACCACCGCTCGTCGATGCCGCCCCGCTCGCCGCCGAGGGCGTAGTAGTCGTCCGGGTGCAGCTTGATGCGCCGCCCGGGGACGCAGAAGGACCGCGGAACCCAGTTGGGGGCCAGCCGCAGGACGCCGTGGCCCGCATCGAGGGCCGCTGCAGCCACCGCGCGGACGTTCGACGTCACCGTCTTCAACTCGGACACGGATCGCACGCTCATGCCGGACTCCCTTCGCATTCGAGGCGGTGTTCCGCCGCCTTCCGCTTCAAAAAGGCCAGACCGTCGCGCGCCAGCACCTCGGCGGATTCGTACAGCGGGCGCCAGATGCACGCGGCGGCGCAGAGGTCCACGATGCCGGCCGCGAAGCTCTCGATCGTGATCCACCGGCCGTAGCCGATGTCCCGAAGGGCCGCGAAGGCGCCGTCCCAATCCACCTGCCCCGTCCCGGGCACGCCGCGGTCACTCTCGGAGGCGTGAAAATGGTGCACGTACGGTCCGGCCGCGCGAATCGCCGCACCGGTGTCCTTCTCCTCGATGTTCGCGTGGAAGGTGTCCACCTGCACGCCGAGCGCCGGGCTGCCGACCTCGCGGCACAGGCGCGCGGCGTCGGCGATCGTGTTGAGGACGTGCGTCTCGAAGCGGTTCAGCGGTTCGATCGCCATCCCGATCCCGGCGCGCTCCGCGTGGGCGGCGGCTGCGCCGAGGATGTCGCGACAGCGGTTCCACTCCTCCTCCGTCCGTGCCCGGCCGGTCAGCCACCGCACCGGCGCATACAGCGGACCCGCGATCGCCTCGCCGCCCATGTCCGCCGTCAGGTCGATCATCCGGCGCAGGCGCGCGCCGGCGGCGGCGCGCACGGCGGCATCGGCGCTGCAGGGGTTGGCGTCCTCGGACATCACGCAGCAGGCCGTCATGCCCATCCGGGAGCGTTCGAGCGCCGCCCGCGCGGCCGGCGCGTCGAGGATGTCCAGGTTGCCGAAGAGCACCTCGATGCCGCCGTAGCCGAGGTCCGCCACACGGGGGATGAGGTCCGTCTCGCGTCCGGAAAACGACGCGGTATACACCAGCGCGTTCAGTCCAAAGCGGATTCCCACGGCGTCACCTCGCAATGCGCCCCGTACCGGGCGTCGGCACGCGGCGTCACTGCCGGCCACCCTAGAACGGCGGCCGCGGCGTGGAAATGGATGAGCCTGCACAATGGATGGACGATCCTGCACGAACGCGGTAGATTCGCACCATGTCGACCCATGAGATGAGGTTCGTGTTCCAGCGCGACATCCGCGGCGTGCTCGACCACTTCTCGCGGCTGATGCGGGTCCGGTTCTGTTTCCTTTCGGCCGCCGGGCGCGAGCTGGAGGTCGGCGGACACCTTCCGCACTGCCGCTTCTGCCGCCTCGTGCGCCACCGGCTCGGCCTCCACGAGCTGTGCGCGGAGTGCGACCGCCGGGGCTGGCAGCGGGCGGCGCATTCCGACGGCGCGGTGGAGTACCGCTGCCACGCGGGCATGATGGACGGCTGCATGGCGGTCCGGTCGGGATCGCGCGTCCTCGGCTACATGATGATCGGCCAGTTCCGCACCCGCGCGGCATGCAGCCCCGCGGTGCGCGCCCTGGCGCGCCGGAAGGGCGCGTTGGCCGAGATCGACCGGTCCTTCGCCGCGGCCCCGCTCTACACGCGCGCGCAGGTTCGCGATCTCATGGGCCTGTTCACGGTACTCGTGAACTTCATCGTCTCCCAGCGGCTGATCGCCGTGCGCAGCCTGGACCCGCTGGAACCGCTTCTTGCATATCTCGGGGAGCATCCGCGCGAGACGCTATCGACGGGCGATGCGGCACGCCTGCTTCACCGCAGCCCGTCCAGCCTGGCGCATATCTTCAAGGAGGCGACGGGAACCAGTTTCCTACAATACCAGATCGCCCATAAGCTGGAGATGGCCGACGATCTCTTTCGATCCCGCCCCGGCATCACGGTCCGCGAGGCCGCCTTCGATCTCGGCTTCAGCGACCCCTACTACTTCTCGCGCCTTTACCGCCGCCACCGGGGCCACCCGCCCACCGCGACGCTCCGACGCCTGCGGGGCGGCTGAACGACGGAAGTTCTT
>CAYXFW010000255.1:0-4908 GCA_964464305.1 uncultured Verrucomicrobiota bacterium | reverse complement strand
CCCGCTACTGATCGATCCGTCGCAACGATACGAACCCGCCGCCGGTCTCCGGCGGCGGGTTCCCTATTCCGGCCGGCAGGAGGCGGCGGCTTCGCGGTAGCTGCGGCGGAAGAAGACGGTCCAGTCCGTCAGCATCGCCTGGCGATTCCCCGAGGCGCCGGCCTCGAGCGCGGTCCGCCAGGTCAGCGGGTGCGGACGGTCCGGCAGGCGGCGGAGGAACGCGACGGCGCGCGGCCGGGCCTCCGGCCCGCCGGCCCGGATGATGGCTCCCCACGCGGCCTGCAACTCCTCCTGCGAATCGATGCACATCGCGCGGATGATGTCCCGCAGCACCCCGAAATGGCCGGAGGTCCAGCGGGGCCGGTAGACGAAGCCGCCGGCCAGACGGTAAGGGTCGATCTCCGGCGATGCGAGATCCTCGCTGGCGTGGCGAAGGTGTTCCGCGTGGATCGCCTGCACGGCGGGCTCGACGGAGGGGTAGAAATCGCGGCGGACCGGAAGCCTGCGAAGCGCAAACTGCCGCGGACCGCCGGGTTCGCCCGGCCGGTACGCCCACAGTTTCTGACCCTCCACGCCGAGCACGAAGGTCAGAAAGCGGACCGCCAGTTCGCGGCGTTCCGCGCCGCGCAGCAGGGCGATCGGGTCCGCGCTGACGCTCGATCCGCCCTCCGGCGTGACGAACCGCATGCGCTCGCGACCGTCCCGGCCGCGGCTGTACTGCTCCTGGAAGCGCGCGTAGAAATCGATCGCCAGTCCCGCGGCCACCTGGCCCGTGCCGACGTCGATCGGCGTCTTGCTCGACGAATCCGTGAAGTAGCGCGCGTTGGCGCCGATCCGCTGGATCAGCCGGACGCCGTCGAGCCAGCCCTGCTCGACGGCCTTCTGGTAGGCTGCGGGCACACCCTGCGGGGTCGCGCCGGGCGGGAGCTTCGCGGATGCGATGACGGCTTCGAGCGAGTCGATCGCCGCCTCGTCGAACCCGGCCCGGCCGACCGCATCGCGGCACGTCTGGTGCACGATCATCTCGAAGGCCTTGGCCACGCTGCCGCTCTTGGTGGGATCGGCCATGCCGAGCGCGCGGAAGAAGGCGGGGGCCGCGAGATCGTCCCACCGGCGCGGCTCCGGCGCTCCCAGGTCCGCCAGCCGGTCGGGGTTGAAGGCGATGCCAATGGTGCTGAGTGCGGCGCCGAAGTACGTGTCGGTCCGCCAGATCTCCCCGCCGGCCTTCTCGGGAATGAGATCCCTTCCGGCGGAACCGGTGAACAATCCGGCGGGCGGCCGGTTCGGCGGCCAGGGCGCGACGATCAGGCCCTGGCCGGCGGCGCGATGGAAATCGTACTGTCCGCCGCCGAAGAAGACATCGATGCGGCTCGTGAAGGCGCGCGGATCGTCGGCGGCGCGGAACGCCCGCCAAAGGTCGCGATCCTCGCGCCAGCGCGCGTCGACGGCGGCGGCGCGGGCCGCAAGAGCGGCATCGGATTCGCCGGCGGCGCGGGCGACGGACGGCGGCTTGGATGCGTCGAATTTTCGATCGAGCATCCGCTCGCCCATGCCCGGCCGCCACGGTTTCCCCTGTCTTTTCCACCACGCGCGGGCGGCCTCGGTGTACTGGGCCTCGAGATAGCGCGAAATCTCCGTGGTGCCGCCGATCACGATCCACTGCACGTCGACCGGGGCGCCATACCGCTCCGCGTGCCATGCCGAAAAGGCCCGTCCGAACTCCCGCCGGATCGCGTCGTTGTGCGGCGTGATGACGGCCAGCTCCAGCCGCGGCCCCGCCGCGGCGCCGGCCGGCACCGCGGGCCGCCGCTCGCGAAACAGAAACGGCAGCGCGACGATCAACGCCGCGGCGGCGAGGATGGCGAGGTTTCGCTTCACTTCGGCCACTCGCTCGCGTCCAGGACGGCCCCGTCCTCGAGGCGCTTGATTTCCACGCGCATCGTCCGGGCGCCCTTCCGAAAGCGGAAGAGGAGGTAGTTGTTCTCGCTCGCGAGGAATTTGGAGGAGGAATCCTTGTACACGTCGCCGATGCCGTTGAGCGAGGTGTTGAACCACGGAAATCCATCGGTTTCGGCGCGTTCCGCGAAGTAGCCGTCCCCGGTGGCGGACAGCGTGCCGCGCCGGAACAGCCGCCCCCATTCGCCGCGCGCACGGGTCCGGATCACGGAACTATGCTCGTTGTGGATCGTCAGCGTGAAGCGCGGCGCGGGGCCTTCCATGACCCGGCGGTACCACGCGAGTTGTTCCGACCCCTCGTCGACATCGTGGCAGCTCTGCAGCCGCGTACCGATGTCCCGGGTGTGGTTGAGGTCGAGGCCGATCAGCCGCACGCCGAACGCGGGGAGTTCGAAGCGCCACGTCCATTCGTCGTCCGGCAGCGGGAAGATGGTCCGGTAGGCCGTCGCCCCGATGTCGTAGACCGGCTCGTTCGCCCCCCCCGTCGAGGCGCGCGACCGGATCTCGCGGTCGTGATTCCCGAGCGCGGGCATGAACGGCACATGCCGGAACAGGGCGGGCCAGGCCGCGAGCAGGGCGAGATGCGGCCGCAGGTTGGTCGTCGCGGCCTCGCCCACGACCCCCGGCGCATGCAGCCGGGGCACGTGATCCCCGCCGCTGGTCAGGAGGTGAATGTCGTCGCGCAGGACCGTCGCGACATTCCCGGTGGCATATCCCCAGTCCGCCATCATCGCCACGCGCAGCTCGTCGCCGGGAAGGCCCGCGAACTGGAAGGCCGCGGTGCGGCCGCCGGGGGATTCGATCCGGTAGTGGAACGGCCCCGCCGCGGGCAGCGGGATCTCGACGTGGTGCAGCGAGGACGTGCCGGCGGCCGCAGCGCGCTTCCCGCACGCCTCCGTCGCCCCGTACGCCACCGACGACGCGCACGGAACGTCGGTCCACCAGCTCACCGTGACGTGCGTCGGCTCGCGTCGCGCGTAGGTCAGCCACACCGACCGCGGCGGCGGCGCATCCGCCGCGAAGGCCGTGCACGCGGCGAGGATCGCGCCCCACAAGGCGGCCGGCGGCTTCATGTCAGAACAGCGTGTAGATGAACGGCGCCGCGGCCTGGCCGGCGACGATGATGAACATCAGCAGGAGCAAGACCAGGACGAGTGGGATGATCCACCACGCCTTGTGCGCCGCGGCGAAGCCGAAGAATTCCTTCAAGAGCCGTCCGAAATGCCGGAGAAATCTCATGGTGCGCCCCTCCCCTTCGTCAATCCAACACGTAATCCCGCCGCCAGTCGGCCTTGTCGACCCACGGCGGCTGCCCGGCCTTGGTCAGGATGTGCGAGCCGAGCACCAGGCAGTCCATCTCGGTCCGCATGAAGCAGCGGTAGGCGTCCTCCGGCGAGCCCACGATCGGCTCGCCGCGGACGTTGAACGACGTGTTGATGATGACGCCGCAGCCCGTCAGGGCGTCGAAGGCCTTGACGATGTCGTAGAAGCGGCCGTTGCGCTCGTGGCTGACAGTCTGCAAGCGCGCGGAGTAGTCGACGTGCGTGATGGCCGGGATGTCCGAGCGGGCCTGGTTGATGGTTTCGCGCAGGTCGTCGCTCCGCGTCGCGGACACCGGGATCCGCCGCTCGGGACGGACATTGGCGACGAGCAGCATGTAGGGCGACGGCCGGTCGAGCTCGAAGTAGTCGGACACGCGTTCCTCGAGGCAGACCGGCGCGAAGGGCCGGAACGACTCGCGGAACTTGATCTTCAGGTTCATCAGCGACTGCATCTCGGTCGACCGCGCGTCGCCGATGATCGACCGGCAGCCCAGCGCCCGCGGGCCGAACTCCATGCGGCCCTGGAAAAGGCCGATGACTTTGCCGTCGGCAATGTGCTGCGCAATGCGGCGGGCCCAGGCGTCCGGCTCCAGGCATTCGGCGGGATAGCCGTGGCCGGCGAGAAAGCGGCCGATCTCGTCGTCGCTGAAGGACGGTCCGAGCTGCGCGCCCTGCATGGAATCGTGGACGTCGTCCGCCTCGCGCGGCTTCTCCATGGCCAGGTGCCACACGGCGAGCGCCGCGCCGAGCGCGCCGCCCGCATCGCCGGCCGCGGGCTGGATCCAGATGTCCTCGAACGGCCCCTCGCGCAGGAGCCGGCCGTTGGCGACGCAGTTGAGCGCCACGCCGCCCGCCAGGCAGAGCTTCGTCTCGCCGGTGACCTTGTGGACGTGGCGCGCGGTGCGGAGCAGCACCTCCTCGGTGACAGCCTGGATCGAACGGGCAAGGTCGGTCTCGCGGCGCGTGATCGGGGACTCCGGCTTGCGCGCGGGACCGCCGAAGAGCGCGGCGAATCGGTCGTTGGTCATGCGCAGGTCGTCGAGGAAGCCGAAATAGCCCATGTTCAGGCGGAACGAACCATCGTCATGGAGATCGATGAGTTCCTTGAGGATCGTGTCGACGTACTTCGGCTCGCCGTAGGGCGCCAGGCCCATGAGCTTGTACTCGCCGGAATTGACGCGGAAGCCGGTGAAGTAGGTCAGCGCCGAATAGAGCAGCCCCAGCGAGTGCGGGAACCGCTGTTCCGCCATGAGTTCCAGCGTGCGGCCGTCGCCGCGGCCCCAGGTCGTGCAGGCCCACTCGCCGACGCCGTCCACCGTCAGCACCGCGGCACGGCGGAAGGGCGACGGGAAGAACGCGCTCGCCGCATGGGACTCGTGATGCTCCGGGAAGAGCATCTTGTCCGGCGGCAGCCGGATGCCGCAGTCCTCGAGCCCCTTCTCGACGACCATCGGGATCCAGAGCTTCTCCTTGAGCCAGAGCGGCAGCGCCATCATGAACGAGCGCAGGCCGCGCGGCGCGACGGAAAGATAGGTCTCGAGAATGCGCGCGAACTTCGTCACGGGCTTGTCGTAGAACGCCACGGCATCGATGTCGCCGCCGTGCAGGCCCGCGGCTTCCACGCAATATT
>CAYXFW010000254.1:0-4917 GCA_964464305.1 uncultured Verrucomicrobiota bacterium | reverse complement strand
GGGCCAATCCTGAGCCGGGAACTTGGTTCCGGACGAACGTCCTGCCGGCGACCTACTCGACCAACGTCATCACGAGCGATGCCCTGCGCGGCACGGACTACGGCGGAGCGGATGCCGTCGAGTCGTTTGCCTGGTCGGACGACACGTTCGGGCTGGCGGGGTACGTGATGTCCTACTCGTCGGGCGAGTACGACACGGCGTATCGGATCGTCTCTGCCGGCGGTGCGGAATACTCCGGCACCTACTACGGCTACGGGGAAACGCCGTCCTTCAGCGGTTGGTCCAGCAATAAGCCTTACTGCACGCCGTGGCCGATGCCGGCGTTCGGCTCGTCGGTGGACTCTGTGTCCGGCGCCTTTCGGTACCGCTTCCAGCAGTCCGGGTTCTTCGGATCTGGCGGCGGTCTGTATGGCCTTCCGCTGTCGGCAATCTCCGGCATCTACAGCGTGTCACTCACAAACTCGGCGCTCGTCAACCCGTCGATCTCCGGCGGCACGGCGTCCGGCCTCGTGCTGACGGCCCCGCAGTTCACGGAGTGGAAGGACGCCGCCGGAACGCAGACGATCTACAGCGCGGCCAGTGGCCCGCTGGACTCGCGGTACCCGTGGGCAACGATTGTCATACCGCCGTCGACGCTGCAGCCGGGGGAGTCGTCGCCTGGCGTCCTGGAGTTCGGCATCCCGGACGGGATGCTGAAGGTCTACGACGTGCGCTACTACGCTTACTGCCCGACGGGCGGCGTGTCGGCGTCCTCGGTTCTGACGGGGATGCACTGGCAGGTCTTCGGGCACTATACGAACGGCCCTTACGTCAATGGCGGGTGGCGGGTCCGGATGGCGATGGCCCCAAACAACAACACGGGGAACTACGCCCTCACGAACGCGCTGGCGACCAACGTATCCGTGGTCGGGCACCCGGCGTTCGGAGCCGTGCGCGGGTTCTACGTTCAGCTTTCCAACGCCTGCCCGGAGGGCGTGACAAACGTCGGCGGGGTCCTACGGCTTCGGGTCGGCCCATAGCCCGCGAGGTGCCGGCACAGCCGTTGCCGGATCCCTGCAAGCCACCTGCAGCCACCCTTTCTCCCCGCCCCGCGCGACCCTTTTCAATCATTATGCGCGGTTACCGTGCATGAAAAGCGGTCAGGATGAAACTGGCGGAGAGGGGGGGATTCGAACCCCCGATACCGGATTTAACCAGTATAGCGGTTTAGCAAACCGCCGCCTTCAGCCACTCGGCCACCTCTCCGTGTGCGCGCGAGCCACAGCGGGCCTGCGGACGCGAGCGAACGGATACCGTACGGGCGGGGCGGGTCGGGCGCAAGCGTTTTCGAAGGATCACCGCACGCGGAGCCAGACGGAGTCTAGCCAGGCGAGGGTGGGGGCGAGGTCGATGGATTCGGCGATGCGGACCAGATCGGACATGCGGGCGATCGCGTCCATCGGGATCAGGTCTTCGGGCGCGAAAGCGGGGGAGACACGGTGGTAGCGGGGGCCGAGGAATTGGCGGCACTGGTAGTCGACGACGTTCATGCCGCCTTCGGTCAGGATGCCGAGGATCGGTTTGGCCCACTGGCCGGTGCCCCAGTCCAGCCGGTCGCCCTCGATGCGCATCAGGGGGCGCCCGGTGCCCAGGGACAGGAGGGAGACCTCGCGCAGCCGGGGGATCCGGCCGCCGGCACGGCGGTCCTGCGACTGGGCGATGGCGGCGAGGGACGGGTTGTTGGCGATCACGCCGCCATCGATGTAGCCGTCGGCGGACGGGAAGTAGGTCGGTGCGGCCGTCGTGTAGAGCGCCACATCCCGCACGAGCCGCCCCGCGTCGCTGTCGGGCCCCGGGAAGTTGTGGAAGAACTTGGCGGCCCATGAGCGGCGGGCGGGATCGGGCGACTCGTTGTCGAGGTCGAACGCGGGAACCAGCACGCGCCGCGGCAGGTCGCCGAGGCGCAGATCGCCGAACCGCTCCTTCAACACGCGTTTGAGGCGGCGGTTGTCGTACTCGGCGCCGACCATGCGCCCGAGATCCTGCACGTTGTCGAGCCACGTGTCGTGAAAGATGCCGGGGCCCTCTGTCTCGTACAACTCGCGGATCTCCGCGGGACGCATGCCCTTCGCGAGACCGAGGGCGATCAGGGCGCCGGTGGAGGTGCCGGCCAGGAGATGGACGCGGTCCAGCCACCCGGGGCGTTCGCGGTCGAGCCGCTCGAGAACGACCGTCGTCAGCAGGCCCCGGATGCCGCCGCCATCGAACGACAGGATGCGAAACGCCATGCGGTCCCTTCCTCCCGCCCCCGGTCCGGAGAACGCCGCGCCCGGCGGACGTCCGTCCGCCGGGCGCTTCGGGTCATTCCGTTCCGCGCGCTATACGAGCGGGTCGCAGCCGGTGGCAATCGGATGGAACAGGCCGGCGCCCGCCTTCCACTGCGAGGGATCGGGCATGAGAGCTTCCTTCGAGCCCTTCAGCAGCCAGTCCCAGCTGAACGACCGTCCCGTCTTGGCGGCGATCCGCGCGCCGATGGCGGTCAGCGTGCTTTCGGCGATGCGGATGCCCTCGTTGAGGGGCTTGCCCGCGCGGATGCTCCGGATCAGGTCGACATGCTCCTGGTCCATGCCGTTGATGCTGGGCCCCGCGTACTTCCAGATCTCCCCGCCCTTGTGGTCGGCGATCCGGTTGTTGCAGTCGCTGACGCCCTTCGTGCCGACGATCTTCTCGTTCATCCGGCTGGTTCCGGGGCTGTGGCCGCTGAGGCTGAGACAGCGGGCGCCGTTGGCGTACTCGAACTCGGCGTATACATGGTCCCAGATGTCGCCGTTGTACTTCTCCCAGCCGGCCTCGTTGCCGAGAACCTTGGCGACTTCCTTCGCCTGCTTGCCGTAATCGCGGCAGGCGCGGCCGCCGACGGCGGTGAACTTCTTCGGCGGACCGTTGAAGCACCAGTTCATCACGTCGATGTTGTGAATATGCTGCTCGCAGATCTGGTCGCCGGAGAGCCAGGTGAAATGGTACCAGTTCTCGCACTGCCACTCCATCTCGGTCATGCCCGGCTTCGCGCCGCGGTACCAGATGCCGCTGCCGTACCAGTAGCACTGGCCGCCGACGAGCTCGCCGATGGCGCCGTCGTGGATCCGCTTCATGATCTCGATGCGGTTAGGCTCGTGGCGCCGCTGCGTGCCGGCGACGATCGCGAGGCCCTTCTTTTCGGCCAGGCGGGCGGCCTCCATGAAGACCCGGACGCCGGCGACATCGCTGGCGACGGGCTTCTCGGTGAACACGTGCTTGCCGGCCTGGATGGCGGCCATCAACTGCCACGGGCGGAACCCCGGGGCGGTGGCCATCAGCAGCAGGTGCGTGTCGGTCTTCACGAGCTTCTCGTGGCAGTCGAATCCGCCGAAGATCGCGTCGTCCGGAACGCGGATGCGGTCCTTATACTTGGGGTCCTTGAGCAGCGCGTCGCGCAGCTTGCGGGCCTTTTCGGGGAACAGGTCCGCCAGCGCGACGACCACCACGCCGGGGTCGGCGTTCAGGTTCTGCCGGATGGCGTTGCTGCCGCGTCCGCCGCAGCCGAGAAGGCCGATGCGGATTTCGTCGGATCCGGCCGCGTGCACCGGGGTGACCGCCGCGGCCGCCAGGGTGGCGGCGCCGCCGACGGCCACGGCATCGAGCCGGGAGTTTCGGGCTTCGTTCTTCGGGGTGTCCATGATGATGTCCTTGAGGGTGGAATGGTTGCGGCCGGCTCAGCCCTTCTTTGCGCCGTCGCCCTTCGGCATGCCGGGCAGTTCGTACACGCCCGGCACGGCGACCGGCGCCACGGGGTGGGCGTCGCCCAGCTTCAGGTCGTCGGGCGGCATCAGATCCAGCGTACAGCGCTGCAGGAACCACTCGCGCTTGAACTGCTGGCGCGAGTAGGCCGACTCGCGGGCCATCACGGCGCACATCGTGCTTTCCGTCACCTGCTGCGCCTCGTTGAGGAAGGCGCCGCCGCGGATGCTGGCGATGAGGTCGGCGTGCTCCTGCACGTAGGGATCCGGGCTCGGGCCGTCGTACTTCCAGGGGTTTTCGCCCTCGATGACGCCGCCGCAGGTGCTGGTGCCCTTCGTGCCGACGACGCGCTCGGAGACATTGCCCGTCGAGCCCTGGATCTGGCGGCAGGTGCTGATCGTCCGGACGTCGTTCGGATAGAAGAACTCCGAGCCGAAGTGATCGTAGATGTTGCCGAACTCGGGGCCGGTCCGGAACTGGCGGCCGCCGACCGCATGCACCTGCTCGGGGAGGGCGCGGAACGCCCAGTTGATCACGTCGAGGTTGTGGACATGCTGCTCGACGATGTGGTCGCCGGAGAGCCACGTGAAATAGAGCCAGTTGCGGAGCTGCCACTCGACGTCGCTCTGGCCGGCCTCGCGCGGCTTCACCCACAGGCCGCCCATGTTCCAGTAGCACTGGGCGGAGACGATCTCGCCGATCGCGCCGTCGTGAATGCGCTTCATCGTCTCGACGTACCGCGGTTCGTGGCGGCGTTGCGTGCCGGCGACGACCGAGAGCTTCTTCGTCACCGAGATCGCGGCGGACTCCATCATCTTGCGCAGGCCCGCGGCGCAGACGGCGACGGGCTTCTCGGTGAAGATGTGCTTGCCCGCCCCGACCGCGGCCGCGAAATGAATCGGGCGGAACCCGGGCGGCGTCGCGAGGATCACCATGTCGATGCCGTCGGCCGCGAGCAGCTCCTTGTAGGCGCCGAGGCCCGTGAAGCAGCGGTTGTCCGGAACCTTGAACTTGTCCTTCAGCCGTTTCGAGCGGTCCGCAAAGGCATCTGCGAGCGCCACGATCTGAACGCCCGGGGAGGATTGCACGCAGTTCTCCGTGGCCGCCGATCCTCGCGAGACGAAACTGATGACGCCGAAGCGGATCGTGTACGTTGCCGCT
>CAYXFW010000253.1:4285-4924 GCA_964464305.1 uncultured Verrucomicrobiota bacterium | reverse complement strand
GGTGTCGCGATCGAGACGGTGCGCGTTCGCCAGGTAGGTGAACCCTCCCGCCACGGCCCAGCCGGCCCCGACCAGGATGCCCGCGTTCAGGCGCGACATCAGCGAGGGAAGCCCTTTGTCCCACCGGTCCGGAATGGCCAGCAACCCGGAAGGCTTGTCCACCGCCACGATCGCGTCGTCCAGATACACGATCGGCACCGGCGGCGCATCCGGTCCCAGATGAAAGGCTTGGGGAGTATGGGAGTCCATGCGGTTTCTCTACGCGATGTCGGCCCCGAACGCAATCCGATACGCCCGTCATCCCACCGGTAGGTTCAAGAAAGTCCAAGATAATCGTTGCCAGATCCCATGGCGGCTGCAAAAATGCCTCAACCGCGGGGGGCGTGCAGATGAAGAGACTGAGGCTGGCAGTGTGGGCGGCGGTGGTCCTGGGGGCGGGGTCCGCCCTTGCGGATGACGGGGCATGGGGCGTCGATGCGTCCGGCAATTGGACCGAAGCGGGCAACTGGCCGGGTACCGGCGTGCCCGCCGGCGCCGCCAGTTCGGCCTATTTCACGAACGACATCACCCAGGACATCGTTGTCACTCTCGACGGCGCGGCGCCCGTCGAGGTCGGCGCGCTCCGGTTCTCGACGAATT
>CAYXFW010000253.1:0-4275 GCA_964464305.1 uncultured Verrucomicrobiota bacterium | reverse complement strand
CACCTATCCTCCCCGCGCGTGGACGTTCACCGGCAGCGCGTTCACCAATCTTGGGCTGATCCAGATGCCGGCGGCGATCAGCAACAATCCGAAGGTGATCGTGGCCTCGCGATTGGATGGCACGGCGGATCTGACCATCCTCGGGGCGACGTCGAACAATGCGGGCGAGATCTGGCTGACGGCGAGCAACGGCTACAGCGGCATCACCCGGATCGGCGGCACGTCGCGCGTCGTCATCAGCAACTCGTGGGCATTGGGATCGACGGACGGCTACACCTACATTTCCAACGGTACGGCGCTCCATCTGAGGGGCGACCTCACGCTGAACGAGACGTTCGCGCTCCGCGGCGAGGGAAACGTGATGTACCAGGGCGCCATCAACAGCGTCGGTGGATTCACGAACACCCTGTTGGGCGCCATCACCAATACCGGCGGAGGTCGCGTCGGGGCCGCAAGCGGCAACGCGGGCCTGATCGTTGCGGGCGGCGTGGTCGGCTCGGGTTCCCTCAGCGTGCAGGCAGCCGGCCTGGTCATCTTCACCAACAACCCCGTGCTACTCCCCGGGGCACAGATCAGCTCCCACAGCGGCGGCAAGACGATCATGGCCGTGTCCGGAAACAACATCGCCACACTTCAGGTCGGGTACGGCAACACGTTCATCTTCGGTGTCGACGATGCGTTCCCGTCGGCCCTGCATCTGCAGGTCGGGGGGGGGCTCGGCGGCTGGCAGGCGACCGTCGACCTCAACGGCCACACGGTCATCGTCGGCCGGCTCAGCAACTACAGCTCGAACGCGCCCGGATGCGTGATTCGAAGCACCGCGCCGGCCACGCTGATCGTAAACCAGTCGGTCAACACGGCGGTGACCAACCGGATGATCGGTCCGATCACCCTGGCGAAGGACGGCTCCGGCATCCTGACAGTGGACGGGCCGATGGCCCACACGGGCAAGACCATCGTCTCGAACGGCATCCTTCAGATCGGCGTCAACGGGTCGATCTCGAACAGTCCGACCATCGAGGCCGTGGGCAACGGCACGCTGGCTCTCCCGGCAGGCGGCTACACCTTCCTCGTCGGACAGACGGTACGGGGAACCGGCCGGATCAGCGGGGGGTTGATTCTCGATACGGGGGCCACCTTGGCGCCCGGGATGAGCGCAGGCACCCTGACCGTATCCAACGATGTGTCCCTCCTGAGCGGGTCCTTCTTCTCGGTCGAAATCGATGGCATCTCGTCCGGCGAATACGATCAGTTGTCGATGGTCGGCATCGGGGACACGCTGACCCTTGGCGGAACCTTGCAGGTGGCCGATTCTGCCGTCTTCACGCCCCTGCTGGATGCCTTCACGATCGTCACCGGTTTCGAAACCCTGAACGGAACGTTTCAGGGACTTCCGGATAACGCTCTCTTCGCCACGGCAAACAACACCTATCGAATCAACTACAACGCGGACAACGTCACCCTGACCGCCGTGGTGCCCGAACCCACGACGCTCGGCCTGCTGTCCGTGGCCGTCCTGCTCCTCCGCCGCCGGCGGCGGGGCTGAACCGGAACCCGGCAGGCAAGCGCGCCGCTGCACAGGAAGGCGGGCGGCATTGCCTCGGCGGCAGCGGAAAGCCATACTGCCGGGCATGAGGGATCGCATCGGCATGGTGTTCCGGCGTCTTGAACAAGAGAACCGCCGCGGGTTCATCGCGTACATCACCGCCGGGGATCCGACGATCGCCCGCACGGTGGAGAACGTGCTGGCGCTGGCGGAAGCCGGAACCGACATCGTCGAGCTTGGCGTTCCGTTCTCCGATCCCCTCGCCGACGGCCGCGTGAATGCGGAGTCTGCCGGACGCGCACTCCGGGCCGGCGCCACGCTCGCCCGCGTGCTGGACGGCGTCCGGGCGGTGCGGCGGCGCTCGGACGTGCCGGTCGTCCTCTACAGCTATCTCAATCCCCTCCTCGCGCACGGCTTCGAGGCGACCATCCGTCGCGCGGCGGCGGCCGGCGTCGACGGAATCCTGATCCTCGACATGACGGTCGAGGAATCGCCCGCCTTCGCCCCGGCCATGCGCGCGGCGGGTATTGTGCCCATCCTGCTCGTCACGCCGACCAGCACCGGCGACCGTATGGCGCGAATCGCCGGCGCGGCCGGAGGGTTCATCTACTGCGTCTCGCGTACCGGCGTGACCGGTGCGCGCAAGGACATCTCGTCCGACGCCGGCGGCGTGATCGCACGCATGCGGCGACACACCCGTCTCCCGCTCGCCCTCGGCTTCGGCATCTCCTCCCCGGCCCAGGCCGCCGCCGCGGCGGGCCTCGCGGATGCCGTCGTCGTCGGAAGCGCCCTGGTTGACCGTCTTCACAAGGCCGGCGCCGACGCGGAGGCACGCCGGGCGGTCTTCGCCTGGGCCCGCCGAATGGCGCGCGCATCCCACGGCGCGGGAGGATAGCCGCATGTCCCGCATCCTCGGCCTGGACCCGGGAACCAAGCGCGTCGGCGTCGCGCTGTCGGACCCCACCCACATGCTCGCGACGCCCCACACGGTGCTGGCCGCCGAACCGCGGTCGAAGCTCACCGAGGCTCTGCGGACCCTCTGCCGCGAGAAGGAGGTCGACCGCATCGTCGTCGGCCTGCCGCTCCGCATGGACGGCGATGAGGGCCCCGCTGCCGAGAAGGCCCGCGCATTCGCCGCCTGGGTGGGCGGGGCGCTCGACCTGCCGGTCGAGTTCTGGGACGAACGCCTCTCCACCGTGTCCGCCCAGAACGCGCTGATCGAAGGTGGTGCGCGGCGCGAGAAGCGGCGGGAGGTGATCGACATGATCGCCGCCCAGATCGTGCTGCAGCACTATCTCGACAGCCGGAATCCGCCCGAACCGTACCGGCCCGACGACGAGGATCCGGTGTGAGCCCGCACGCGCCTCGCGGGGGACCGAATGCGCGCTACCGCGCCGCCGCGCCCGGAAAGCCCGCCCCGCAACGATACCTGGCGATCGTCGCCTACGACGGCACCGCCTACTCCGGCTGGCAGGTTCAGCCGCATCACCCCTCCGTGCAGGAGGCGATCGAGCGCGTTCTCGAGGAAATCACCGGCCAGCGGCCCCGCATCCATTCCAGCGGGCGAACGGACACCGGCGTGCACGCACGCGCCCAGCCGTTCCACTTCGACCTCCCGTTTCGTGCGGACATCGGGCGGCTGCAAACGGGACTCAATGCGCTGCTGCCCGCCGACATCCGGATCACCCGCCTGCGCGCAGCGCCCGCGGACTTCCACGCCCGCTACGGATGCACAGGCAAGGAATACCGCTACTTCATCTGGAACGGCCCCATCCTTCCTCCGGTCCATGTCCGGTACCGGACGTGGGAACGCAAACCGCTCGATGCGGCGGCAATGCGCGAGGCGGCGCGCCGGCTGGTCGGGAAGCGCGACTTTGCACCCTTCTCGGCCAACCCGAACCGCGAGATCGAGGGCACTGTCCGGGATCTCCGGATGCTCGATGTCCGCCGCCGCGGTTCCGAGATCGCGATCGTTGCCCGGGGCGACGGCTTCCTCTATCGCATGGTCCGCAGCCTCGCAGGATTCCTGATCCGCGTCGGTCGCGGCGACCTCCCGCCGGAGTCCGCGGACGAGATTCTCGCCCACGGTATCCGCACCGCCCGCGTCCCCACCGCGCCGCCCCAGGGGCTCTTCCTGTGGCAGGTCTTCTACCCACCGCAGAGGAAGAAAAGCGCGAAATCCTGATTCCGAAGCCCGAAACAGATTCAAAGCCCCAATCGGCAAGCACAAGACGGCCGGCCGGCATGGAACCACTGATTCACACTGATGGGCACTGATGCGGAGGGAGAGCGGAGGGGAGGGAACGGCGGAGAGAGCGGACAGCCGCGGAACTTCCTTCTATATCTTGGCCTTCCGCCCGGCCTTCCTGTCCTGGATTTGCCCCATTTCCGCGTTTGGTGCTTGTTTCGTGCTTCGGAATTAGGATTTCATTCTTGAAAAAGCGGTAGTCTGTCCGTCTTTCAGGTTTCAGGTTTCATCCCTCATCCCTTTGTCCGGTTTGGTTCTTTGTGCTTCCATCCGCCATCGATGTTGCACGGAGTGCCTCGCTCCGCGATAGTGGCGGCATGAGTGCTCGGCCGATCGTGTGGACGATTGCGGGGACGGATCCCTCGGGCGGGGCCGGGATTCAGGCCGACCTCAAGGTGTTTCATTCGTTGGGCGTCCACGGGGGCTCCGCGATCACGGCGGTCATCGCCCAGCACACGATGGGCGTCCGCCTCGTCGAGCC
>CAYXFW010000252.1:0-4926 GCA_964464305.1 uncultured Verrucomicrobiota bacterium | reverse complement strand
GGCCTCCGCGCGGGTCGCGACCAGCGCGCCCCGGCCGTCGCCCACGGCGACGTCACCGCGTGTCTCGAGGCCGCGCGCGCGCAGGGGTGTTACGTGTTCTGGAATCACCCGGGCTGGCGCGTCAAACCCGGCGACCCCGTCATCCTTCCCCTGCACGCGGAATTGCAGTCGAAGGGCCTGTTCCAAGGTCTGGAAATCTATAACGGCGGGGATCTCTACACGAATGCATGGCCGTGGGCGCTGGAGCGCAACCTGACGCTGCTGGGGAATTCGGACACCCATGTGCCGATGGACCCTCCGCAGCCGCGCAACGAGAACCACCGCACGATGACGCTCGTCTTCGCCAAGAAGCGCACCGCGGAGGGCATTCGCGAGGCGCTGCTCGCGCGGCGGACCGTCGTCTGGTACGGACCGCTGCTCGCCGGCCGCAAGGAGGTGCTCGATCCGTTCGTCCGGGCATGCATCGCCCTCGCCCCGCCGCACCACGCCGACAAGAAGAACGTATGGGTGCACATGCGGAATGTATCCGACGTCCCCTTCACGCTGCGCAAGACCGGCGGTGCGGGTCCCGATTCGATCCGGCTTCCGGCCGGGAAGATCGTTTTGCTGAAGATCGCGGCCGCGCCCGGCACGACGGCGGAACTCGCGTACGTCGCGGAGAATGCGTGCACGGCACTGGGTGAACCGCTGGCGCTGTCATGGAGTGTGAAGGCGCCGTAGACTGCGAGGACTCATGAGACCCGTCGTTCTGTCCGTCACCCTTGCGCTCGCCGCCACCGCCGCGCATGCCGGGACGCCCGTATCGATTTCGGGCATCTACCCCGGTCTGGCCGTCTTCAACACGAACGGCGAATGCGGTGTGGGCGCCGTCGTGCCGTGGGCCGGCCGGCTGTGGTGGCTCACCTATCCGCCGCATTGCCGCACGGGCAGCGACGACGGGCTCTATTCGACCGACGAATCGATGACGCTGACCCGCCACCCGGAGAGCGTCGGCGGCACGCACGCCGCGCGCCTGATCCACCGGGAGTCGAAGCAGCTCTTCCTCGGCCCCTACGCGATCGACGAACGCGGCAGGGTGCGGGCGCTCGACGTGAAGGCGATTCCGGGCCGCTACACATCGTGGGCGCGGCACCTGACCGACCCGGCGAACAAGCTGTTGCTCTTCGACATAGAAGGCCCCGTGTGGGAGGTCGACGTCCGCACACTCGCCGGAACGAAACTCTTCGACAAACCCGTGCCCGGCTGGCACGGCAAGGGGGCCTACACGGCGCAGGGGCGCTACGTCATCGCCAATAACGGGGAGTCCGCGGCCGGGCGCACGCCGAAGGACGGGGAATTCCTCTGCAAGATGCCGCCAAAGTCCGCGGAAGATGCCGGCGTACTGGCCGAGTGGGACGGCAGGGAATGGCGGATCGTCGAGCGGCATCAGTTCACGGACATCACAGGACCCGGGGGGATCGAGGGTTCGCCCGACGACTCGGCGCCGCTGTGGGCCACCGGCTGGGACCGGCGGTCCGTGATCCTCAAGCTGCTCGACGGCGGCGCGTGGTCGACCTTCCGGCTGCCGAAGGGCTCCCACGCGTTCGACCCGACCCATGGCTGGTTCACCGAGTGGCCGCGAATCCGGGCCATCGGCGGCGGCCGCCGGATGATGGTGATGCACGGCCAGATGTTCGACTTCCCCGGAGGCTTCCGCGCAGGGACCACGGGCGGCCTCCGCCCGATCGCGACGCACCTCCGGTACATCCCCGATTTCTGCGAATGGAACGGCCGCCTCGTGCTCGCATCGGACGATTGCTCGGTCATGCAGAACCCGCCGGCCGGGAAATCACAATCGAACCTGTGGTTCGGCAAGCCGGAGGATCTCGCGACATTCGGGGCCCCGCAGGGCTGGGGCGGCGTATGGCTCGGCGACGCCGTGAAGGGCGGGGTGCCGTCCGATCCGTTCCTGTTCGCCGGATATGCGCGGCGCATGGTCCACCTCGCTCACAACGCGGGGGCCGCGGTGACGTTCCGGTTCGAGATCGACCGTGGCGGGACGGGCAGGTGGGAGCCGCTGACCAACGTCGCAGCCGGAGCCACGGGCTACGCGTTTGCCGTCTTCCCCGCGGATGCGCCGGGCGAGTGGATCCGCGTCGTCGCGGACCGCGATCTTCCCGCCGCGTCCGCCTACTTCCACTACCTGCCCTCGCGGGCGCACGACCCGGCCGCGGCGGAGGGCCTCTTCGCCGGACTCGTACCCGTCGCGAAGGCCGGCGCGGGCGCGGCGTGGACCGGCGTCCTGCTGCGGCCCGGCGACGGCGTGCTGCACGTCGTGGCAGGACCGGCCCGCTCCGCCGGCACCGGCGGCGCGACGCAATCCTACGAGGTCGACGGATCGATGGCCTTCCGCCGTGTTGATGCCGCGGACAAGGCTGCCGCGGTGGAGAAGAGGAATGCGATCGCGGTCGACTTCGCCGTCGACCGCGCCTCCGCCATCGTGACCGATCCAGCCGGCGTGCGGTACCGGATCCCCAGGGCTTCGGCCGACTTCGACCGCTTCGCTCCCGGTGCGTTGCGCGGTGTCCGCGAATGCGTTTCCGAGCGGTATCTCGCGAACCTCTGCGGCCTCTTCTACGAGATCCCGCGGACCGACACGAAGGTGGCGCCGTACTTCCGCCAGATGAAGCCCGTCGCGGCCCACGGCTTCGCGATCGCCGACTTCTGCACCTGGCGCGGCCTGATGGTCCTCGCCGGCTGCCGGGCGGATGCGAAACCCGACGGCCACGTCTTCGCCGCATCCGACGGCGGCGCGGCCCTCTGGTTCGGCCAGATCGACGACCTGTGGAAGCTGGGCAAGCCTGTCGGCACAGGCGGGCCGTGGAAAGACACCGTGGTCCGGGCGGGCGCACCGTCAGACCCCTACCTCATGACCGGCTTCGACCGCAAGACCCTCCGCCTCGCCCATGCCGCGGACCGCGCCGTGACCGTTTGCGTGGAGATCGACTACTCCAACCGCGACTTCTGGAAGCCGTACCGCGAATTCGTCGTGAAGCCCGGGGAAACCCTGATTCACGAATTCCCGGCCGGCTTCAGCGCCCACTGGGTGCGCGTTGTCGCAAACGCCGACTGCACGGCGACCGCGCAGTTGGACTACCGCTGAGACCCTTTCCGCTCGTCAGCGCGGGCAGCCGAGACGGATGGCCGTGTGCTGGTACCGGATGTTCTCGTTGAAGTATCCGCCCCGGTTCTTGGACTTCAGGAATTCCTCCGCCACGCGCGGCGGCACGCCGAGGTATTCGTACGTGTAGCCGTTGCGGAAAACGAGCGTCAGCACGGCATGCCGGGCATCGTAGCCGGCCGCCGAGAAGACCCCCGTGTCGATGGGTGCGATGGGCACCGAGCGGTCGGGCGGGGACGGCACGGCCGCCACCACCGCCCACGCCACGATCCCCGCCACTCCCGCAGTCCACCACCCTGTCGTCGCCTTCATACTCACCTCCGGGACCCTGTCCCGGTCATGGGAAGGCGCCAGCCCGGAAGAATTCCAGCCGGTGTCACAAAAATTCCCGATCACACACGCCCACCACGGTCTCTGTCCCCATGTTCTGCATCAAGGGCACTCTGCAAGGCGCGGGCCCGGGGATCGAAGACCGGACTTCGTCATTCTGCGGTTCAGTGTTGGATATTCTGCTGTTCTGCCCGACAGGATCACAGGATGGACAGGATGCGCGTCCTTCTGCCCTACTCCGCCCAACCTCGACCTTGAGGTTTCGTCCCGGGCAATCTGTCGCCGCCACGGCGAACCGCAGAACCGCAGAATGCCCAACCGCAGAACGTCGAACGCGGGCCGCCGTCTGTTGTAGCCGGCCGCTTCGAGGCCGGCCCGGCAAGCGCTCCGGAGCACGGACGGCAGACTCACACAGAGGCGCGGAGGACGCAGAGGGAGAAGAACCGGACAGGTTCGTACGACTCTGCTCCCGAGTCGCTTACAATCGCCTCTCTCCGCGGCACTGTTTCACTGTCCCCATCGCCCTTATCCCGCCACGTCGAGATCGGCAATACTTGCCTTTACAGACCCTTCCGCGCGTTCATTTGTTCCGTCACTCAAGGCTGGAGTGCGTCCATCCTTGCCAGAGGCTTCTTTCCCTTCGTCACCGGCACGCTAGGCGAGCCGATCGTCTCGACAAGGACGCCGTTACTGTAAAGGCCAAGTACCGGCGGTCGACCCACGCGTTGGTAGATGATAAGCCGGCCTTCCCAAGGCTGCAGCTTCCGCCAAACACCATCTTCGACGACTCGACCCCTTTCATCCCAGCTACGATCGACACCGTCGAGCGCGCCATCCTCATATCGCGCTTCTCTGCGCATCTGGCCGTTTGCATACCATTCCCGGTAGACACCATGGAGATTGCCGCGCATGCAGCGAGCGTCCACCGCTTGCTTGCCGTTCTGATGCCACAATACCATCTTGCCATTTTGCAGCCCGTTCGTGTACTCAACGTCTTGGAAGATCTGGCCACCCGGAAACCAAACACGGAAGGGCCCCTGTAATCGCCCCCCGTCATAGCGCCGTTCCTGATAGACGGCACCATCCGAATAGTACACATGAAGGACCCCGCTGGCATCTGCCACAGCTTCGCTCCAGGGCTTGGATTCGTCTTCAGTCTCACTAATGCGGCAAACCCCCTCGCTGCCAAGGCCGTCCGCGCGTTCAAAGGTCCACTTGCATGCGTCCTTATGACGCAACTCACATCCCGATAGCGCTACTACGAGAAGCGTTGAGAGTATGCTGCGGCTATGGCAGGTATTCACCCGTGCGATCCTCCAGACGAAACGAAACGGCGGGCAACTCCTGATTAGATTCCAGGCGAGAACTCACCTGTATTACCCTTCGGATCGTGATAGACATCCTTTCGTTCCCTGTCCCCATCGCTGCTCTGGGCG
>CAYXFW010000251.1:0-4940 GCA_964464305.1 uncultured Verrucomicrobiota bacterium | reverse complement strand
CCAACATCGGCGTACACGGCCACAAGGTCGACCTGCACCTGGAGCGGCTATGGTCGCAGAGCATCACCATCACCACGCGCCTGGTGGACACCGTGACCACTCCGATGCTCCTGAAGACCGTTCAGTCGCGTAAGCTCGATCCCACCCGGCTCATTACTCATCACTTCAGCTTGGATGAGGCCGTCGACGCCTATGACACCTTTCGTCGGGCGGCCGAAACTCAAGCACTTAAAGTGATAATCTACACCTAGTGCATCCCACCGGCCCATCAGAGTCGCCCGTCCCAGACGATCGAATGGAGAAGCGAATTGCGCGATCGCAGAGAACTCTTGACTGTCCTCACCCTCGCCGGAGCCGCCGCCGCGATGCCGGCCGCGGCGCAAGGCCCGGCGTCCAAAACTGCGGCCGATCCGCATGCGATGTCGATGGACGACTGCGTGACGCTCTGTGTCGCCTCGCATCGCAGCTGTCTGACCAGCGCCCGGCACGTGCTCGAACAGCCGCAACTCCACGCCGCTGCGCAGCTGGTGGCGCTGCTGCAGGATTGCGCTGAGCTCTGCCAGACCACAGCCAATTCGATGCTCCGCGGCGCGCCGACGCACACGCTCCTGTGCGGCGCCTGCGCCGACCTCTGCGCCGCGTGCGCCCAGGCCTGTGACGCTTACAAGAACGATGCGGTGCTCACCCGGTGTGCGGCCACCTGCCGGGACTGCGGGGCGGCGTGCCGGCACATGGCCATGTAGGGCCGCGGCCACCGACGCCGTGGCCGCCGACATGATGCGTACCGCCGACACGCCTCTGCTCCAACCGCCCCCTGAGCCCATTTGAGGACCCCGCCATGAGCACCCCTGCCCGCCCTCTCCCCAACCGCCGGGCCTATCTGGTCGGCGGCGGGATCGCCTCCCTCGCCGCGGCAGCCTTTCTGGTGCGGGACGGCGGCTTCGAAGGCTCCGACATCGATATCTTCGAAGAGGCGCCGATCCTGGGCGGGAGCCTGGACGGCTCGGGGAGCGCCGACCTCGGCTATGTCGTCCGCGGCGGGCGCATGTTCACCTACGAGGCCTACACCTGCACCCTCGCGCTGTTGGATTCCATACCCTCGCTCGCAGACGCCGCGGTCTCGCTCAAAGACGAGATGCTCGCGTTCAACACGGAGCTCCGCTCAGACTCGCACGCGCGGCTCGTGGCGGGCGGACGGCGACTGGACGCCTCCGATCTGCAGCTCACCCGCCGCGACCAGCTCGACCTGGCGAAGGTAATGATGACGCCGGAGGACGCCTTGGGGACGAAGTGCATCGAGGATCTGTTCCAGCCCGTATTCTTCAAGACCAACTTCTGGTGCATGTGGGCGACGACATTCGCCTTCCAGCGTTGGCACAGCGCCGTCGAACTGAGGCGCTATATGCACCGCTTCGTCCAGGAGCTTCCACGCCTCCACACGCTCGGCGGCGTACGGCGCACGCGTTTCAACCAGTATGACTCGATCGTTCTGCCGCTCCAGCGCTGGCTCGAAGGATTGGGTGTCCGGATCCATTGCGGCGCAAGGGTCGACGACCTGCAATACCGCTATGGCCGGACTGGCCGGCACGTGGACCAGCTCCTCTACCGCGTGGGCGAGGCCGCGCGGGTCGCGGAGGTCGGCAGGGACGACCTGGTGCTCGTGACCAACGGCTCGATGACAGCCGGCGCCACCTTCGGCTCCATGCACGAACCGGCGGCCGCGACCCCTCAGGACAAGGGCGGCGCCTGGACCCTGTGGGAGATGCTGGCCGAGCGCGAAACGGGGCTCGGGCGGCCGGATGTCTTCACTCGCGACACGGCGGGATCGCGATGGCTGTCCTTCACCGTGACGCTCCGCGACCCCGCCTTCTTTGAGCTCATGGAAGCCTTCACCGGCAATCCCGCGGGAACCGGCGGTCTCGTGACCTTCAAGGATTCGAGCTGGCTGATGTCGGTGGTGCTGGCGCACCAACCCCACTTCATCGACCAGCCGGATGGCGTCTTCGTCTTCTGGGGCTATGGTCTCTTCGTCGATGAGGTCGGCGACTTCGTCGGCAAGACGATGGCCGAGTCCACAGGGGAGGACATCCTCGTGGAGTTGCTGGGTCACCTCAGACTGCAAGCCCTTCAGGCCAAGATCCTCGAGTCCGCCGAGTGCATCCCATGCATGATGCCTTACATCACGAGCCAGTTCATGCCGCGCGCGGCCGGCGACCGGGCGCCGGTGCGCCCGCCGGCGATCCATAACCTGGCCTTTATCGGTCAGTTCTGCGAGCTGCCGGAGGATGTCGTGTTTACCGTGGAGTATTCGGTCCGGTCCGCCCAGACCGCCGTCTACGGCTTGCTGGACCTGGATGCCCCCATCCCCTCAATCTACCATGGCGATCGCGACCCGGCGGTGCTGCTCGAATCGTCCATGGCGCTCCTGCGCCAGCCGCGAGCCGCGCAATCAGAGCGAGACGCCCAATGACACGACCCCGACTGGGGAGGACTTTACTGATTGACGACCCGGAGTTCACGGAAAGCCGGTGTCGAGTTCTCTCCGTGCGTGCGCCCATCGCGTTGATCTAAGTCCTCCCGAGACCCGCCTGCTGCATGGCGCGCCGCGGGCAACCATAGTGCGCATTCCCCCGGCGAACCTTGCCGACTGATGCAGTGGATGCGCCGGCGTAATGTCAGCCTTGTCCCTGCGTCTATCTCGGGTCCGGCAATGGCCACTTCGCGGCAGACCGTCGGATTGATGACAAGGAACATGAGTCGTGGCCGACCTTCCCAATTCGCGCAGCATCGTACGCGGCTTGGCCATAGCCGCCGGCGGAGCGGTGCTGGCCTATCTCTTCTTCGGCGAGCACCGGGTGCATCTCTTGGGCTACCTGCCGTTCCTCTTTCTGCTCGCCTGCCCGCTCCTGCACATGGCGATGCATGGGGGTCACGGCGGTCACGCGGGCCACGGCGACAAGGCCGGTCCTTCCCCAACCGACGGGCCGAAGGCGACGCCCACCCATCAACACCAGCCCTGAGGAGCTTCCCATGCAGGAGCCGCCAGCCTACGGCCTTTGGTCGCTCGTCATATTGAACTCGGTGCTGTTCATCTTCTTCGCGTTCACCTTCTTCAAACCGAGGACGGGCCGAGACTGGCGCTCCTTCGGCGCCTTCAGCGCCTTCCTGGTCGCGCTCTTCACGGAGATGTACGGCTTTCCGCTGACCATCTACGTGCTCTCGGGCTGGCTGCAGAGCCGCTATCCGAACGTGAACTGGTTCAGCCACGACTCCGGCCACCTGCTGGAGATGATGTTCGGCTGGAAGGCCAACCCGCACTTCGGCCCGTTCCACGTCATCAGCGCGCTGTTCATCGGCGGTGGCTTCTGGCTGATCTCGGCCGGTTGGAGCGTCCTCTACCGCGCCCAGCGTGACGGCCAGCTGGCGACGACGGGACCCTACAAGTCCATCCGCCATCCGCAGTACGACGGCTTCGTCCTGGTGATGTTCGGCTTCCTCTTGGAATGGCCGACGATCCTCACCGTCGCGATGTTCCCCTTCCTCGTGTTCATGTACTGGCGCCTGTCGATGAACGAGGAAAAGGAAGCGTTGGCGACCTTCGGGGAGCCGTACGCGGCCTATAAGCGTACAACGCCAGCCTTCTTCCCGCGGCTCGGGCGTCGGGACCGCGCGTCGGATCCGGCCCTGGGCCACTCCTGAGGCCGTCCGCCTCCTCCAGCCCGATTGAGCACCATGCGCACCATCACCGTCGATGTGTCGGGCTTCCGGACCCCGCTCGATCCGCTCGTGATCGAAAAGCATCTGCGGGCCCTCAAGGGGGTCCGCAGCGCCACCGCCAACTTCGCCTCCGCGTCGGCCAGCGTGGACTATGACGAAGCGGCGGTAAGCGCCGGCGAGCTGGAGCAGGCGGTGCGCGACTGCGGCTTCCACTGCCGCGGCGAGCTCGTCCCGCAGCACGTCTGCGGGACGACCGGCGAGACGGTCTCGCATCAGCCGCCTGCGCATGCGCACCACCGCGAGGCAAAGCCCCACGCCGCCGCAGCTCACGCCGGCCACGACGATATGGCCGACATGGGCCACGGCGCGGGCATGGACATGCGGGCGATGGCCCAGGACATGCGCAACCGGTTCCTGGTCGCCCTGGTCTTCACCATCCCGATCTTCTTCCTCGCCCCGATGGGCATGGAGGCGCTCCGCGTAGCCCCGCCCTTCGGGTTGCCGCTGAAGCCGGTGCTGTTCGTCCTGGCGAGCGCGGCGATTCTGTATCCGGGCTGGACGTTCTTTGTGGCCGCGGTACGCGCCTTGCGTAAGCGCGTCTTCAACATGGCCGTGTTGGTGCTCCTGAGCGTCGGCACGGGCTATCTGTTCAGCGTCGGGGCGACCTTCTTCTTCGAGGGCGAGCAGTTCTACGAGGCCTCGGCGCTGCTGCTGGTGTTCATCCTGCTGGGCCACTGGCTGGAGATGCGCGCCCGCGCCGGCGCTTCCGCGGCCATCCGACGGCTGATGGACCTCGCGCCGCCAACGGCCAGGGTCCTGCGCAACGGCGTCGAAATAGATGTGCCCACCTCGGCGGTCGTCGCCGGAGACCAGGTGCTGGTCCGACCCGGCGGCAAGATCCCTGTGGACGGGACGATCGAAGACGGCGCGTCGGAGATCGACGAGTCGATGCTGACCGGCGAGTCGCTGCCGGTCTCCAAGTCCGTCGGCGACACGGTGATCGGCGGCTCGATCAACAAGAGCGGCGCCTTCCGCTATCGCGCGACCAAGGTTGGCGCCGACACCGCGCTGGCCCAGATCGTCAAGCTGGTGCAGGAAGCCCAGAACTCCAAGGCGCCGGCGCAGCTGTTGGCCGACCGCGCCTCGCAATGGCTGGTCCTGGCGGCGATCGTGGTCGGGCTCGCGACCTTCGTCATCTGGTTCTGGGTGATCGGCCAGACCCT
>CAYXFW010000250.1:0-5023 GCA_964464305.1 uncultured Verrucomicrobiota bacterium | reverse complement strand
GGGGGCGGGGGGCGGGGGAGGGGGGGGGGGGGGGGGGGGACGGGGGGGGGGGGGCGGGGGAGAGGAGCGGGGGCCGGGGGGGCCGGAAGAGCACGAACCGGAGTTCAACGCCCCAACCGGCAAGCTCGGATCGGCCGCCGCCCGGCCCTGCCGTGCAGCGGCTTGGTTCGACAACGGCGTGCTGCGGATTTGGCGCCCGCGACGGCCGGCGCGCGACTACGGCACCGGCGCGGGAGGATGGACTTCGACAGTGACGATCAGCTCGCCGCGGTTGTCGCGCCGCTGGGGCGGATCGGGGCTTTCGTTGATATCGAACATCAACAGCCCGGCACTGCCTGCCACGAATCCGCGGGCGGAGCCGATGGCGGAAATCTTGTTGGTGCCGATCCGCACCAGCAGGGCTCCGTACGGCGCCGTTTCGAGTTGCTTGGGCGCATTCTTCGGATCGATGTAATACTGGCTGTTCTTGGGGCTCTTGGGATCGTATCCGCCGGAGCCGGTCATGTCGCCCTTCTTGCCGCAGGACCATTGGCCCTCGACCTTCAGGTGGATGCGTTCGCCCTGCGCGACCCTCACGTTGGTGTTCGCCCATGCCCGCCGCGGATCGACCGTGAGCTCACGGCTCGGGATGTCCTTGAGCGGCGTCAGGGTCACGGTCATGGACCGGCCCTCGGCGACCTCGAATTCCTTTTCCTCGTACTCGTGGTATCCCGGGATGACAAGACGGATGGCGCGCTTGCCCGACGGCAGGACCAGCGTGTCCGGCGTGTGCGATTCCTTCCCGTCGATCACATGCGCTTTGCCATCCACGAAGATCCGGGCGCCGGGCGGCTCGCTCCGTACGGGGATGGGCAGAAGGCGCTCGCGTGTGAACTGGAGCTCGAACCCGGTCTCCGCCGGAATGCGGGGGGTGAGCTTGGTGTGAAAGACGATCTTGCCGCCGTTGGCGATGGAGGGCCATTCGGACACGCCGACGACATCGTTGGTCCCGTCCCGGTGCAGCCGGTAGGTGTAGGTGCCGACCTCGAGGGGGACTGCCGACTCGTACGTCCACTCGGTGGCGCGACCGGAGATTGGATTCTCCACCCGGCCGGTCTTCTTGCCCACGGCACCGAAGACCACGAGTTCGAACACGTTGGGTCCGCCCGACAGGGCCGTCCAGCGCCCCGCGGTCACCCAGTTCGTTCCATGTCCGGAGCTTGCGAAAAACTCGGGCGGCGGCTCGAATTTCGGCGGCGCGTTCGTTACAGGGGCCGTATCCGTCGTCGTGGGCGCGTCGACAACCTTCGCGGGCGGCTTGGCGACCAGCCATTCCGCAAACTGCTGCCGCGCGGCCGCGTCGTCGGCCGGAATCGTGATGCCGGCCTTCGCGGCTGCCTCCCGGAACGAGGCGATGGCCTTGGTCTCCACCTCGCCGATCGGCTCGGCCGTGCCGGCCCCCGCGGAATCCAGGCGGACCTTGAGCTTCGCGAACTCCTCCGTCAGTTCGCGGCGAAGATTTGCGGGGAACTCGACCACACCCTTGGCCTCCAGGCTTTCGGCGCCCTTTCGAAGGGCGTCGAGCGCGGCCTCGGAAATGGCGATCCCCTTGATGTTGCGCGTCCGGCGGCGCTCGGTGTGCTCCTGCTCCCATCGGTGCGTTTCGGACTTGAGGATCTCGAGCGCCGGTCCCCGCGCGTGTTGCTTCGCGGCGGCCACCTCGTTGGACAGGGTCGCGCGCAGCTTCAGCATCGCAGGCGTGAACAGCGCCGCCTCGTTCGTGATCTGCGCGGAGGCGGCCCACGTCAGGGAGACGGTCAGCGCGGCCAGGCAAAGGATCCGTGCCGTCACTTGGCGGGCCCGCCCTTGAAGACCGGCAGCCCGTACTTGTCACGCTCCGGGCCGGACGGCGCGCTGCCCCCGGCGGCTGCAGCCTCGGGGGGCTTCTGCGGGCCGGCGCCCGGGTTGCTCTCGATCGTCCAGACCGGATCGCCATTGACCAGCGCGCGGACCACAACCTTGTGGATGATCACCGGCGCCGTGCCGACGAACAGCGTCTTTCCGAACGACTCCTTGAGTTGATCCATTCCGACCGGAACCCAGAAGCTGACGTATTTGTCGAGGGCCTCGACAAAACGAACGCCGTCTTCCCGGTAGGTGAATGTGGCCGGTTCCACGACGCGCTTCCGTTCGCGGCCGGACGAATCCTTCTGGATGTACTCCTGGCGAAGGACGCAATCGAAAACGAGTTGATCGTACGCCTTCGTTTCCCCGGGCGTGAACCGGACGGAAACCACCTGCTTGCCCGATACCGGCTTGTCGTCGAGCTTGACCTCGATTTCGCGAACCGGCGTTGCTGCCGCCACCCCCGCCGCCGCGACCGTGCCCAGTGCAAGTATCCATGCCTTCGTCATATTCGTCTCCCGTGTCACGGGACAATATAGCGCGCCCGGTCGCCGTAGAAAACCCCAAAGGCGTGGAGGTTTGACAGCCGCGGGCCGGAGGGCCAGCATCCGACGCATGAACAGTTCATTCCCCGCGTCGTCCCGCCGCGATTTCCTCCGAACCGCCGCCGCGGCTGCCGCGGCCACGTCGCTTCCTGCATGGTTCCGCGCCGAGGCGGCGGAGTCGAAGGCCGACGCGCCCGCGCCGGGCGGCGAGCCTCTCCGCTTTGCGCTCGTCGGCTGCGGAGGACAGGGAACCGGCGACGCCCGCAATGCGGAGGCCTTCGGTAAGATCGTCGCGGTGTGCGACGTCGACGAGGGCAAACTCGCCGCGGCGCGGAAGACGTTCGCCGGCGCCGAGGGCTACGCGGACTTCCGGAAGGTGATGGAACGAAAGGACGTCGATGCCGTCATCTGCGGCACGGTCGATCACTGGCACGTTCTGGTCTCCATGGCCGCGATGCAGGCCGGCAAGGACGTCTACTGTGAGAAGCCGCTGACGCTGACGATCGACGAGGGCCGGCGCTTGGTCGAGATGCAGCGCAAGACCGGCCGCATCCTCCAGACCGGCACGCAGCAGCGGAGCGGCGAGCGCTTCCGCATCGCGGTGGACATGATCCGCAACGGCCGCATCGGGAAGCTGCAGAAGGCCGAGGTGTGGCTTCCGGCCGGGCTGCGTGCCGGGCCGTTTGCGACCTCGCCCGTTCCGGCCGGCTTCGACTTCGATTTCTGGATGGGGCCGACGCCGAAGGTCGACTACGTGAAGGAGCGCACGCACCGGACATTCCGCTACTGGTGGGAATACTCCGGCGGCACGATGACCGACTGGGGGGCGCACCACAACGACATCGTCCTGTGGGCGCTGGACTTGGACCGCAGCGGCCCGGTCAGCGTCGAGGGCCGCCAGCTTGTCGAGATGATCCCGGGCGGCTACACGGCGGCGAGCGAGTACGAGGTGACCTACAGCTACGCCAATGGCGTTGTCCACCAGTGCCGCAGCACGACGGCCAGCGGATGGAATGGCGCGGTGGTCGATCCCCAGAGGCAGCTCCACGGGATCAAGTTCATCGGTGCCGAGGGCTGGATCTGGGTCACGCGCGACGCGATCGACGCCAGCCGCCGCGAAATCCTCACCGACAAGCTGCCGGACCATGCGCCGCGCGTTTACGTCAGCAAGAGCCACATGGGCAACTTCGTCGACTGCATCCGCTCGCGAAAGGAGCCGATCTGCTCCGCCGAGGTCGGCCACCGCTCGTCCACCATCGCCCATCTCGGCACGACCGCGATCCGCCTCGGCCGGAAGCTCCAGTGGGACCCGGAGAAGGAGCAGTACGTCAACGACGCCGAGGCCTCCGGTTTCCTCGCCCGCCCCATGCGCGAGCCGTACGGCTACGGGATGATCTGACGCTTGAATCTCGAATTGTGATGCAGTAGCATCGGATGCATGCGCACCACATTGGACATCGATGATGACGTCCTGCAGGCGGCCAGGGAGCTCGGTCGTCGGCGGCGGGCGACGGCGGGGAATGTGATTTCATCACTTGCAAGGCAAGCACTTACGTCTACATATGACGCAGCCGGCGTGGTGCGTGAATCGGAAGAGTTCTACGGTTTCAAGCCTTTGCCCAAGGTGCCGGGGAAGATCGTCACAAACGCCATGATCGACCGGCTGCGCGAGGAAGGCCCGGAGTGAGGGCGTTGCTCGACATCAACGTTCTGATCGCATTGCTGGACGAGTCGCACCAGCACCACGGCGTTGCCAGAGAATGGCTGATCCGGAACATCGGCAGCGGCTGGGCCTCATGCCCGATCACGCAGAACGGCTTTGTGCGTATCCTCAGTCAGCCCTCGTATGTCCGCCCGGTCCCGGTCGCACAGGCGATGGTCCTTCTCGAGAACGCCGCGTCAACGACGCACCACGAATTCTGGCCCGACGACATCAGCATTCTTGGCGGCGCCGGGGTCGACCGGACACGCATTCACGGGGCGCGGCAACTGACCGATACGTATCTGCTCGCGCTGGCCATTCGCCACGGCGGGCGGTTGGTCACTTTCGATCGGGCCATCCCGCTCTCCGCGGTGTCCGGGGCGGCGCGCCGGCATCTGGTCGTCCTGTAGGGGATCCGGCAGGCCGCGACCATCGGTCGCGGCTACAGAAGACGGTTCTGAAGACCGGGATCGCTGTAGCCGCGACCGATGGTCGCGGCCTGCCTGCATCACGAACTCAACAGTCTATCCCCGACCGGCGGCCTTGAGCACGGCGTCGGAGCCCCAGGGGGCGCGCTGCGGGCGGGCGAGGAGCTTGTTGGCCTCGTTGTCGCCGGGGAAGGTCTCGGTTGCCGGATCCCAGCGAAGCGTGCGGCCGAGCTTCATGGCGGCGTGCGCGACAAGGCATGCGCTGCACGAGCGGTGGCCGATCTCGGCCGGGGCCGACGGCGGCCGACGCGTGCGAATGCTGGTCAGCCAGTCGAGATGGTGGTCGTCCTTCGGGCTGACATGCGAGCGGTAGTCGCCGTCCTTGAATGCATACTCGAGAATCCCCGGATCGCTGGCCGAGAGCGCCTTGGGCTTGATGAAGATGTCGCCAAGCTCGACCTTGA
>CAYXFW010000249.1:0-5034 GCA_964464305.1 uncultured Verrucomicrobiota bacterium | reverse complement strand
CGATCTTCACCATGATCGGGTACATCATGAAGAACAGGCAGATCGCGATCGGGATGGAGACCACCGGCGCCCCATGGACGAAGATGGACATGCCATCCAGCGACTTCGCCAGCCCCGGCGCGACCTTGCCCAATAGAATGCCGGCCGCAATGCAGAGGCCCACCCAGACGGTGAGGTACCTCTCGAATACATTCGTGAGTTTTCTCTCGGACACGGATCCGCCATTGCCGCTCATGACGCTTCCCCTCCCCTTCTTGCCTCGATGGTGGCGGAGCGGACGAACTTCTCCGCGCCGCTGCCCGGGAACCAGTCCTTGATGAAATCCCCGCTCTGCTCGTGGATGCGGATGTGGACCCCGGAAAAACCGGCCGCTTTCAGCATCCGCTCCGTTTCGGGCACGGTCGCGGATCCGGCGATGCACCCGCTGTGGGCCTGGAGGTCCTGCTTCACCGCATCGGGCATCGGCGCGATGGCCACGACATCGGAAATGGCCAGCCGCCCGCCCGGGCGGAGGATGCGGAACGCATCGGCGAACACCTGCGGCTTGTCGGGCGAGAGATTGATCACGCAGTTGGAGATGATGGCGTCCGCCGTTCCATCCGCGACGGGCAGATGCTCGATCTCGCCCAGACGGAACTCCACGTTGAGGATGCCGCCTGCCTCGGCATTCTTGCGGGCCTTGTGGATCATCTCGGGGGTCATGTCCACGCCGATGACGCGGCCCCGGTCGCCCACCCGGCGGGCGGCCAGGAAGCAGTCGAACCCGCCGCCGCATCCCAGGTCGACCACGGTCTCGCCCGGTCTGAGGGCCGCGATGGCCTGCGGATTGCCGCACCCGAGTCCCATATTCGCCCCCTCCGGCACGGCGGCCAGTTCCTCGGGCGAGTAGCCGATCTTCGCGGAGGCGTCGGGATTCAGCAGGGCATCGGGTTGGCAACAGCCGCTCTTGCAGCCGCACGTGCCGCCCGACTGCGCGATACCCGCATAGCGCTGGCGGACATGCTCGCGGACATCGTCGTTATCGGTTGGGGACATGGCGGGGCTCCCTTCAGAATGCAGGTTCAACGCTTCGGGCAGGGTTTCGATCCACGCGCGGATTTCGTCTCGAACGCAGCGGTAATGGGCGAGCGCCTCGTCTTCGGTCGCGGCGTCCTTCGCCAACTGCGGCGGATCGTCGAAGCCGACGTGGACCACGCGGGTCCTTCCGGGAAAGAGAGGGCACGACTCGCGGGCGTGGCCGCAGACCGTCACCACAACGTCGAAGTCCATCGCCGGCAGGTCGGCGACCGTCTTCGACCGGTGGCCCGAGATGTCGACGCCCGCCTCGGCCATCACGCGCACCGCGCGCGGGTTCAACCCGTGCGTCTCGATCCCGGCGGACTGCGCCTCGATCGTCTCGCCCTTCAACGCCCGCGCCCACCCCTCGGCCATCTGGCTCCGGCACGAGTTGCCGGTGCACAGGAAGAGCACCCTCATCCGAGGCCCGCTCACCGTGAGCCTCCGCGGCCGCCGCAGAACGCCGTGGGAGCGGCCCGCCGGATCGCCGCAACGCGCGCGCGCTCGTCCGGCGTCACGTCCGCATCCCCCGCATGCCGGTCGACCCATCGCAGCGCCGCCCGGACAACCCCCGGCGACGGACGCCCGGCCCGCCGGAAGTGCACCCACCGGCCGTCCTTGCGCGACACGACCAGCCCGGCGCGCTCCAGCACCGCCATGTGGCGGGACACGGTCGACTGCGCAAGCCCCAGGGCCGCCGCCAGCTGGCATGCGCACAACTCACCATCCGCCAGGTAGACCACCGCCTTCAGCCGTCCCCCGTCCGCCAGGGCCGCCGCCACGGATGTCATTTGCATAGATGGCGAACTATACACACCACGGCCGCCGGCCGCAAGGCCGGCCGGCGGAAGCACGAAATCCCAATTTCGAAGCACGGGAATGCGGAAAACTCCAACCAAGGCGCGCCGTTTCGTGCTTGCCCGGTTGGAATTTCAAATTTGTTTCGCGCTTCGGAATTAGGATTTCGTGCTTTTTTCCCGCGCCTTCACTTCCGCTTAAGGTGGCATGTGCGATCCTGCGCGCGTGAACGGAAGGAACCAGGCCGGACGCGGGCGGGAAACGCGGGTTTCCCCGGGGTCCGGCGGCGTCCCCGAGAGACAGGCCGCGCCGTGGACGGCGCGGGCGGGCGGCGCGTACGGAAGGAAAGGAAAGACCATGAAGACACTGAAGACGATGCTGGCCTGCGTTGCAGGCGTCACCGTGGCGGCCGGGCTGGCCGTCGCGCAGGATGAAGGCGGAGGCCGGCCGCGCGACGGCCGCGGCCCCCGGCAGGGCGGCGGACAGGGACAGGGCGAGTTCCAGGGCGGACCGGGCGGCGGCCAGCCGATGCACCGGCCTCCGATGATGAAGCCGCCGCTGATCGCTGCGTTGGACGTCAACGACGACGGCGTCATCGACGGGAAGGAAATCGACATGGCCGTGGCGTCGCTGAAGAAACTCGACAAGAACGGCGACGGCAAGATCGACCGGCAGGAACTGATGCCGCCCCGCCCCATGGGCCCTCCCCCGGGCGGCGAAGGCGGTCAGGGCAGAGACCGGCAGCGGCGCGGGCCGGGCGGTCGCCAGGGCGGCGAGGGCAATCCGCCCCCACCCCCGCCGAACCAGCCGTAGGCAGAGAAGGCAAGCGTCAAGAACCCCCGAACTCCAAGGAAGTGCGGAGTGAGGAAGATGAAGGGCTAGACCGCCTTTCCTTGCTTCCCTCTTTGAACTTCCCGGAGTTTGGGGTTTCTTCACTTCTCCCCTCCGGGTTCCTTGAACTCGGCCCCTTTTCGTCCGACACTCCGGCCATGTGCGGTCGGTACAGCCTGACGATCCGGAAGAAGGACATCGTCGACCGGTTCGAGGTCGTCGAGGCCGGACCGGAGATTCCGCCCCGGTACAACATCGCCCCGACCCAGCACGCGCGGCTTGTGGTCCCCGCGGCGGGTGGTCGCCGCCTGACGGAGGCGCGCTGGGGTCTTCCGGCGCCGTGGGACGGAACCGGACGCGGACTCATCAATGCGCGCGCCGAAACCCTGCCGGAGAAGGCCCTGTTTCGGCGCCTGCTGGACTCCGGCCGGTGCGCCGTGCCGGCGGACGGCTTCTACGAGTGGCAGGCCGCCGGCGGGCGAAAACGTCCCTGGCATTTTTCGCTGTCCGCCGGCGCCCTCTTCGCGTTTGCCGCATTGTGGGACGAGACCGCGGACGCCGGACCGTCGTTCCTGATCCTGACGACCACGCCCAACCCGCTGGTTGCCCCGGTTCACAACCGAATGCCCGTCATTCTCCGCCCCGAACAGGAATCCCGGTGGCTCGATCCGGGCACCCCCTTTGCCGCCCTCGATCCGGCCTGGCGGGTTCCGTTCCCGGCGGACGCGATGCGCGCCTCGGAGGTCGGCCACGCCGTGAACGACGTCCGGACCGACTCCCCCGCCTGCCTCGCCCCGCCTCCGCCGCCGCAACGCGAACTCTTCTGAATCGCCCCGTCCCCGCCACGGTGCGCAGGAAGGCCGCGACCACCGGTCGCGGCTACAGCAAACGGTGCGCGGCACAGAAATGCCTTCTGTAGCTGCGACCGTGGGTCGCGGCGGGCAAGTTCCCTCGGTGCGCATGAAGGCCGGGGCCCACGCCCCCGGCTACAACTCGGAAACACGGAGGCAAACCTACAGCCGGGCGCGGCACTGGACCCGCGCCGGGACCGCATCCTGACCGCCATCACTTATCGCCCGTGATCATGACCCGCAGGAGTGCCATGCACCCCCATCCCGGCGCCCGTGCGGTTTCCTATTGCTTTTCTCTGCGGCGTAGCCAGCATGAGGGGATGCAGGCTGGCAGGGCTTCGGTTCCGCGCCCATCGGCGGGGGACCGGCCCACACCACGGGGGCGGGACATGAAAGCGAAGACGATCGGCCAGGCGTACCGGCTCGCGAAGGCGCGGTATGCGGACCTCGGCGTGAACACCGACGCGGCGATGCGGAAGCTGGCCGCGGTTCCGATTTCGCTGCACTGCTGGCAGGGCGACGACGTCGGCGGGTTCGAAAACCTCGCCGGCGGCCTGAGCGGCGGCCTGGCCGCGACGGGCAACTACCCCGGCAAGGCGCGCACGCCGGAGGAGCTTCGCGCCGACGCGGAGAAGGCGTTCTCGCTGATCCCCGGGAAGCACCGTTTCAATCTCCACGCGTTCTACGCCGAGTTCGGACGGACGAAGGCCGACCGCAACGAGATCGAGCCGCGCCACTTCCGGGGCTGGATCGACTGGGCGAAGTCGCTGGGCATCGGGTTGGATTTCAACCCGACGTGCTTCTCGCATCCGAAGGCGGCGGACGGCTTCACGCTGTCGCACCCGGACAAGGGCATCCGGAACTTCTGGATCGAACACTGCATCGCCTGCCGCAAGATCGCCGCGACCATGGGCCGCGCGCTGGGCAAGACGGTCGTCACCAACATCTGGATCCCGGACGGGATGAAGGATGTGCCGGCCGATCGCAAGGGGCCGCGCGAACGGCTCGAGGCCTCGCTCGACGCGATCCTGGCGCCGAAGATCAGCCCGACGCTCAACCTCGACTCGGTCGAGGGCAAGCTCTTCGGCATCGGCTGCGAGAGCATGACCGTCGGCTCGCATGAGTTCTACCTCGGCTACGCGACAAAGAACCGGATTCTCTACACGCTCGACGCCGGCCACTACCATCCCACGGAAACGATCGCCGACAAGATCTCGTCGGTGATGCCGTTCGTCCCGGAGATTCTGCTGCACGTCAGCCGCGGCGTCCGGTGGGACAGCGACCACGTCGTGATTCTCAACGACGACCTGCAGGCCATCGCGCTGGAACTGGTCCGCGGCGGCTATCTGCCGCGCACGCACATCGGTCTCGACTACTTCGACGCAAGCATCAATCGCATCGCCGCCTGGGTCATCGGCACGCGCAACATGCTCAAGGCGCTGCTGCTGGCGATGGTCGAGCCGTCCGACCGGCTGCGGAAGCTGGAACTCGCCGGGGA
>CAYXFW010000248.1:0-5044 GCA_964464305.1 uncultured Verrucomicrobiota bacterium | reverse complement strand
AGCATGTTGCGGACATCGGCGCCGCGGAAGCGGTAGATGCTTTGCGCGTCGTCGCCGACGACGGTGAGATTCCGGTTCGTGCGCCGCATGCCGCGGAGGATCTCCGCCTGGACGGCGTTGGTGTCCTGGTATTCGTCGACGAGCACGTGGTCGAAGCGTCCGCCGATGCGCGCGCCGAGATCCGGGTCGGCCACCATCTCGCGCCAGTAGAGGAGCAGGTCGTCGAAGTCGAGCACGTTGCGCGCCTGTTTGCGTTCGACGTAGGCGCCGAAGAGCTTCTTCAGATCCTCCGCCCAGTCGGCGCACCACGGGAAGGTGGTTCGCAGCACATCGGCCAGGGGCGCGTCGGTGTTGGCGCAGTGCGAGTAGATGGCGAGGCACGTGGACTTGCGCGGGAAGCGTCGCTCGCGGGCGGACAGGCCGAGATCGTGGCGGATGACGTCCATCAGGTCCGCCGCGTCGCCGGGGTCGATGACGGTGAAGTCGGGATCGATCCCCGCGGCGCGGCCGTGGATGCGGAGCAGGCGGTTCGCGATGGCGTGGAAGGTGCCGCCCCAGACGCGCCCGGTGACTTCGGGGCCGCGGCGGATGGCGGCGCCGGCGCGTTCGAGCATCTCGGCGGCGGCGCGCCGGGTGAAGGTGAGCAGGAGGATGCGCTCCGGGTCGGTGCCGGTGGCAATGAGGTGGGCCACGCGGCCGGCGAGGGTCCGGGTCTTGCCCGTGCCGGCGCCGGCGACGATCAGCAGCGGCCCCTCGCCGTGCAGCACGGCGGCGCGCTGGGCGTCGTTCAGCTCCTCCAACGGGGTCACTCCATCTCCGGCGGGACATCGAGCCGGCGCAGGATGGCGGTGCGATTGGGCAGGCGCTCGAGGGCGGCCTCGAAGACGGCGTCGGACTCGATCCACTTCCTCAGGTCGCGGGGATGGCGCGCGACGAGGTCGGCGTAGAGGGCCTGGGCTTCTGCGATCTTGCCCGTCAGGGCCAGTGCGCTGGCGTGAAGGAAATCGATGACCGGCTCGTTGGGTGCGAGTTCCTTGGCGCGGCGGATGACCGGCAGGGCCTCGTCGAACCGGGCGCCCCGAAGCAGGACGTGTCCGAAGCTGACCCACACCTGCACGAGCCCGCCGTGGTCGGTCAGGATGCGACGCCATTCCGCGATGGCGGCCGTGCGATCGCCGGCCATTTCGAGGGCCTCGGCCAGCGCGGTGCGGACTCCGTAGCCGTCGACGCCGAGGGTGGCGACCTCGCGCAGGTTCTTCACGGCATCGGGCCACTTCTGGGCGGTCCGGGCTGCGGAGGCCGTTTCGAGCGCGGCGTGGATCCGGTCGATGGACAGCGAGGTGCGCGGGCCGAGGACATCTTCCGTCAGGCGGTCAACACCCCCTGCGCCGATGATCTTCGCGAGATCCGGGCGGTCCGCCTGCAGCCATTGCGTCGCGGTGAGGACTTCGTCGATCGGCCGCTGCGCCCAGTAGGCGCGTGCGGGCTGAAACCGGTCCGCCGCAATCTGGAGGCACGCCCGGTGGAACCGGAAGGCCATGAAGTCCGGCGCGACGGCCTCGCCGCCGGCGAGGATATGGTCGGCTTCCTCCATCCGTGAGAGCCGGAGCAGAACCGCCACAAAGGACGCGAGGTGCTGGAGGTTTCCCGGTTCGAGCTCGAGGCACCGCCGGAAATAGCCCGCCGCCGCATCGAAATCGCGGGATTGGCTGGCCAGTACGGCGGCGAGACCGAGCAGGCGCACCTCGTCCGGGGCATAGGTCAGCCCGTCGCGAACTTCGAGGGATGCCTTGGGAAGATCGGACTGTTTGAGATAGTCGATCGCGCGGGCGTAGTGCCGTTGGGCCTGCTCCCTCTCCGGCGGGGTGGGCGGCGGGGCGTCCAGGGTTCGGGGGACGATTCGTCCGGCCATGGCATCCATGTTGACGGCCAGGTTCGGCGCGCCGATCCCCGGTTCCGCCTTCGAATCGAGCAAGTCCACGACCATGCCGTCGATCGTCACAACGGGCCCGCGGGTGCCGGTCTGCGCGGCGGTGCCCCAGATCATGGCGACGGCGAGGCCGGACGCGAAAAGATGGCGCGCGCGGGTCATGGGGTGGCGAGGGCCTCCAGAAGACCGGCGTTGACCTCCGCCAGCGAGTCCGTGACGCGGTCGGCGGCTGCCAGCTCGGCCGGCCCATGGGTGGTGCAGACGGCGAGCACGCGGAGCCCGGCGCCGCGCGCGGATTCGATGCCGGCCGGCGTGTCCTCGATCGCCACACCTCCGGGCGCGTCGCCGGCGTTCCCCGCGCGCGCGTGAAGGCGGGTGCGGGCGAGCCGGTAGCAGGCGGGGTCGGGCTTGCTGGCCGGCACGTCCTCGGCGGTGACGATCGTGTCGAAGCGGTCCTCGAGGCCTGCGGCCCGAAGGATGGGGTCGATGTCGCCGCGCATCGCCCCGCTGCAGAGCGCCAGGCGGGCCTTGGACCGAAGGCTGTCCAGAAGCGGGCGTACGCCCGGATACAGCGGCGGGGGTTCGTCGCGTGCGAGTCCGGCGAAGAGGTCCGCCTTGCGCTCCATGAGGTCCTTCAAGCGGTCCGACGGAAGGTCGATCCCCGCGTCGCGGTGGATGAGCCGGAGCACATCGCGATCGTCGTAGCCGATGTATCCGGCGCGATAGACGTCCCAGGAGAACCCCAGCCCGAGCGGACCGAGAAGCAGTTGGTACGCGCGATGGTGAAGGCGTTCGCTGTCCGCGATCACCCCGTCAAAATCGAAGAAAACAGCGAAGTCCATGAATCACGCCGTCGCCGCCCCTGCGTCGCTCCGGCGGAAAGCAACCTAGCACCGGACCGCGGTTGCGGCAAGGCGGGGGGCGGGGAAGCGCCGGGCGCCGCGAGGCGGCCCGGCCTCGTTCCGCTGCGCGGAGCTTCGCCGCGGCACCTTTTCGCCCGAGGCGAAAAGGTGGTGGAGCGGATGGGGATCGAACCCACGGCCTCCAGAGTGCGATTCTGGCGCTCTCCCAAACTGAGCTACCGCCCCAATGCCTGTCAGGCGGCGGACACAGTACGCGGCAGACGGGATTTTGACAAGCCTTCTCGACTCCGGCCGGACGGCCGGGTATTCTCCGGACCCATGACGGGCCATGTGATGAACTTCAGGCTGCGTCCGCCGAAGCGCATGTTCTTTCTCGCGCTTCTCATTCTGGCCGCGGGCGCGGGAATTGCAGCCTACCACCTGGGAGAGGACCGGCGTTTCCTTCCCAACTCCCGGGCCAATGCCAACTTGGCGATCGCCCTGTCGTCCGTGATCGCCGGCTGTGTCGTGATCGTGGCCACCGCCAAGCTTTGGTTCGGACACTTGTGGCACAAGAGGCGTCATTGACCGACCCCGCCCGCGTTCCGGCCGGGGCCGCGGAGGCGGCATGGCTTCAGTGGCATGCCCGGTGTGCGCTGGCCCGGTGCGACGCGGAACCGGCCGGTATTCTTCGCCAGTTCGCATGGACACGCTCCGTTTCGCTCATCCACCGCCTGGGTACTCTCGCGGAGGGACTTGCGGCGCCGGCGGCGCGCGAGGCCTGGCATCTGTTCGAGGTCCACTTGGTGACCGGCCGAACCCGGGAGGGGAAGCGCTACAAGGAGTGGCTCTTTGCGCGCGCGGCGGGGCAGACCGGCGCGGTTCGGGTCGACACGATCCAGGGGGGCGCCACCCTGATTCTGAGGGATGTGGTCCGGGAGACGATCCGCCGCGAGGTGCGCCCCATCGGGATGTGCTCCATCGATGCGCCCGTCCACGGTACGGAGGGTCTGACGCTCGCCGACCTCGTGGCGGGTGGTTCGTCGCCGGCGGATGATGCGGCGGCCCGCGAAATCGAAGTGTTCGCCCAACGCACAGCCGAACGGATGTTCGGGATCGCCTCCCGGCGTGCGCGGATCGGCCTCTGCCTGCGCGAGTTGGGCCTGTCCCTCGACGGCCCCGCCGTCGAGCGCGCCGCCGGCTGCTGCAAGAGCAGCCTCCACACAGCCGTCCGTGCGTTTACGGTCGATCTGGCCGCCGCCGTCCGTGACGCCCATCCTTCGGAGGACCCGGGCGCCGCCCACGCCATCGCCGCGAGAGCCATGCAGATTCTGCGCGAAATGGCCCGGGAATGGGGCCGATTGGAAAAATCCCTCACCCGCTTCTTCCATCAGGTGGAAGGGGCGTCATCCGCTGTACCGGCGCACCTCCGGGAGAGACCGTCATGAAACGAACGCAAACCCGCGGGGCGGGGCCGCCCGATGCGAGGCTCAGGATCCTGGCCGGGTGGCTCCGGGAGTGGACCCTTGATCGCGCGTTGCGCGACGCCGTGTGTGCGGCGGGCGCCGCGGGGCCCGCGCCGGCCGCGCGCGTCGCTTCCATCTCCTACACCGACGTTCCCGCCGTGGCCGACATCCGGCTGTTGCATCCCGACGCGTCGCCCTCGGCGGACCGTCCGGTCCACGTGGCGCTGCTCGGCCGCGCGGCCTCGGGATTCTGGCTCGCCGCCCCGTTCAGCCGGTTTGCCCATCCCGCATCCCCCGGCGAGTGGAAGACGGGCCGGCGGGCAGCCGCCCTTCGCGTTCTTTGCCTCTGGAATGTCCGCTGGATGCCGCCCGGGGCCGTGGTGCGCAGCTGGCGCGCGGGCCGCCTGACGGCGCGGGAGCGCGGGAGCGCGCTCCGCGTGCTGGAATCCTGGCGGGAAGGCACCCCTCCGGACGCGCACCTCCGCGCACGAACGGGCCTTCCGGTCGTTCACCCGGGCGATCCCCGCCGTGTCTACGAGGACGAGGAAACGCGGATGATGGACGAGGCGGCTGCGGATCCGGACGACAGGTTGCAGGTCGCGTCCGGCCCCGGAACGCCCCCGGGTGGCGTCTACGACGTCCCCGACTCCGAATGGCAGAAGGCGGCCGATCCGGAGAAGCGCGAGTAGGGGGACTTCAGACCTTCAGGTCCTGGTTGTCCGAGGCGTCCTTGACCTTGTAGCCGCTGTCCTGGCGCTGGAAGTTGAGCTTGTTCTTCTTCATGTACAAGTCGTGCACGTCCTGGG
>CAYXFW010000247.1:0-5048 GCA_964464305.1 uncultured Verrucomicrobiota bacterium | reverse complement strand
GGTGCCGGGCGATGTCGGCCGCGTGAGCCGCAATCTTGTAGGCGATCACGCCTTCCTGTCCGTCGGTGCCCCAGCAGTAGATCGCCCCGGCGTCGTTGTTGAGCATGTTGCCGTCATAAAGATCGTTGTACAGAAGCCGGATGCGCCGGCTCCCGCCATGCTGGATGGTGTCGCGCCCGGCGCGGAAGAGGGTGCAGTGTTCCACTCTCGCGCCGACCGAGCGGCTCAGGTCCAGGCCGCCGCGCCCGCTGCCCATGTAGTTGACGTCATGCACCACGCAGTTGAGCAGGGCGTTGTCCTCGCCGGACATGGCCAGCGCCGTGGTCGCGCCGTATGCGATCAGGCAGCGCCGCCAGGTGTTGCGCTTTCCGGTCATCACATTCTGTGCCGCCGGAACCTTCCCGCCGGAATATTCGCGGACATGCTCGGGGTAGCGCAGGCGGCAATCCTCCAGCGTGCAGTCCTGCGAATCGCTCATGCGGACCGCCGCGGATCTCGATGAAGGCGAGCTTGCCGAGGTCGACCGCCAGATCCCGTTGCTTGACCTCGACCCGGTGGCCGGCCGGGGACTTTCCGTCCGGCGTCCACAGGTACACCGTGCCGGTCGCTGCATCCAGGTACCATTCGCCGGGGCTGTCCAGGCCGGCGAGGGCCCCCACCAGCAGATACGGGTTGCCGGCCCGGGGCTTGTACGGATCCTCCTTGTGATACTTGTCCTTGGTCTTCGCCTCCGTGGTGACATCGAAACGGAAGCTCCTGCCGGGTTGGTAGTCCGCCACGCGCCGCGTCGTGTTGGCCCATTCGCTGCCCGGCCAGAGGATGACGACCGCGCCATTCCAGTCCCCTGGCGGCAGATGGGAATCGGCCAGGGTCTCGTATCCCGTGCCCTCGCCGGCGGTGGCGCGCTTCATCGCCATCAGGTCGTCCGGCGGCGAGTTCGGCCACCGCGCCTCCTGCATCATCCGGCCGTCCACAAAGAGCTGGATGAACCTCAGGTCCGTCTGCAGCTTGTAGATGTTCCCCGCATGCGGCTGCCACGATCCGGCCAGCGGGTCCGTCCCGCTCAGAACCACGCTCCTGTCGCGCAGCGCCACAAAGCGGACGACCGCGCCCGTCGTGCCCGACACGCGGGGCCGGAGCGTTTCGCGATAGGTGCCCGCGCCCATCCACACGGTGTCGCCCGGCCCGGCGGCCGCGCAGGCCTTGGCGAGCGTCCGCCACGGCGAGGCCCGGGTCCCCGCGCTGGCATCGTCGCCCGTGGCCGCGACATGGTATGCGGCGGCCCGCGCCGCCGCGGCCAGCAACGTGCAGCTCACAGCCAGAATCGTTCTGCGCATGGGACACCCCGGAATCATGACGCCGTTCCTTCCTCGGTTCCGCTTCCGCCGGGCGGGAGAATGGACCGGCCGGCGGGCCGGTTCAAGCGCGCACGAGTCCGCCGGATCCTCTCGATGGACCTTGATGGACGGGCGGATGCGCTTGTGCCGGCGGCGGGATTCGGTCACGATTGGCGGCATGAAGAAGCCGTTTCCCCGGGGTGTCGTGTCGATCCTCGCCGCGTCGCTTGCGGTGGCGGGCGCGGTCGGGGCCGCGGTGGCGGGCGACCCGGCCCGGGGCAAGGCGACCGGTGGCGTGATCGCCGTGTACGATCCGAACGTTCCCGAGGAGCTGCGCGTGCGCGACGGGTTGCCGAACTTCTTCGCGAAGGCGAAGGCCGGCGGGCCGGTGCGGATCGCCTACCTCGGCGGGAGCATCACGGCGGCGGAGGGCTGGCGGCCCCGGACCTTCGAGTGGTTCAAAGCGCAGTATCCGAAGACGGAGTTCGTCGAGATCAACGCGGCCATCTCGGGCACCGGGTCGGACTACGGCGCGTGCCGGCTCGCCGCCGATGTGCTGTCCGCCGATCCCGATCTTGTGTTCATGGAGCACCGGGTCAACGGTGGTGGCGGCTTCGAAGCCAAGTCCGTGGAAGGCATCGTCCGCCAGATCTGGACGAAGAACCCCCGCACCGACATCTGTCTCGTCTACACGCTGTCCATGGGCATGCTCAAGGACCTGCAGGCGGGCAGGGCGCCGTGGTTCACTCCCATCATGGAGACGGTCGCCAACGCCTACGGCATCCCCTCGATCGACCTGGGCGTCGAAATCGCCCGGCGGGAGTCGGCCGGCGATCTGATCTTCAAGACCAACACGACGGTGCAGGGGAAGCTGGTCTTCTCGGCCGACGGCGTGCATCCCGGCCGCGAGGGCCACGACGTGTACCGCGACATCGTCGCGCGATCCATGCTGACGATGCGGCCGGAAGGAACGGCGCAGGCTCACCGGCTTCCCGGTCCGCTGGAGCCGCGATGCTGGGAAACCGCCTCGGTGATGCCGGTCGCGAGGGTCGAGCTGAGCCCGGACTGGACAGCGGTGGACGAGGCCCGGGATCCGGTGTACCGGGACGACTTCGGCCGGACGCATGCGATGATGCGGGGCGCGGTGAAGTGCGGGAAGCCCGGGGGGACCCTCACGGTGACATGGGACGGCACCACCCTCGGATTCAGCGACATCCCGCAGGGCAGCGGCACGGAGGTCGAGGTGACGATCGATCACGCGGCGACACCCCTGACCTTTGCGCGGGCCCAGACGCGGGAGCCCCGCCAGCATGCCCGCTTCTTCTATCTGCCCGAGCAGGCCCCCGGCCGGCATACCGCCGTGTTACGCGTGAAGAAATTATCCGACGGAACGAGCTTCTACGCCGGGCAGGTGCTGGTCATCGGGACCGTCCCGCCCTAGGGTAAGGAAACGCTCATGCGCTATGCGATGATCATGGCGGGGGGATCGGGCACGCGGCTGTGGCCAATGAGCCGGCAGGCGCTGCCGAAGCAGTTGATCCCCTTCATCGGCGGGCGCAGCCTCCTGCAGATCGCCCTCGAGCGGCTGGAAGGGCTCGTGCCGGCGTCGCGACGGCTGATCTGTGCGGGACGCGCGCACGAGGACGCGATCCTCGCGTCGCTGCCGGGCTTCACGGCGGACCGGTTTCTCGGCGAGCCCGTCGGGCGCGACACGCTCAACGCGGTCGGGTTCGGCGCGGCCGTGCTCGCGAAGTGCGATCCGGACGCCGTGGTGGCCGTCTTCACGGCGGACCATGTGATCGAGCCGGTCGACCGCTTCCTCGCGCTGGTCGGATCGGGCTTCGACCTGGTCGAGAGCCGGCCCGACACGCTCGTCACGTTCGGCATCGCGCCGGCCGGTCCGGCGACGGGCTATGGATACCTCGAACTTGGCGGGACGCTTTCCGGCGACGCGCGGCGCGTGTGCGCGTTCCGCGAGAAGCCTGCGGCCGATGTCGCGAAGACGTACTTCGACGCGGGGCCCGCCGCCTACCTCTGGAACAGCGGCATGTTCGTCTGGAAGGCCGCGACCCTCCTCGACTGCATCCGGCGGTATCAGCCGGAGACGCATGCGGGCCTGATGCGGATTGCGGAGGCGTGGGACGGACCGGACCGCGGCCGCATCCTCGACGAGGTTTATCCGAAGCTGAAGAAGACCAGCGTCGACTACGCCGTCATGGAGCCGGCCTCGGGCGATCCGGCGGTCACGGTCGCGGCGATTCCGATGGCGCTGAGCTGGCTCGATGTCGGCTCGTGGCCGTCGTTCGCGCAAACGTGCCCGAAGGATGCGGACGGCAACGCGATCGCCGCCGGGTGCACGTTGCTGATGGACACGCGCGGGACGCTGGTTGCTTCGAGCGACCCGGATCACCTGGTCGCCACGATCGGATGCGAGAACCTGATCGTGATCCACACGCCCGGCGCGACCCTGGTCTGCCCGGCGGATCGCGCGGAAGCGATCAAGGAGCTCCATCGCCGGGTCGGCGAGCGGTTCGGCGCCGATCTCCTGTAGCGGATTGACTCTGCCGTGCGCTTCCGGTAGCATTTGGCGTCTTTTTCTTCGCTCAGGTGATCCCGAGTCCGGGTTCCCCGGGCGGGAACCGGCAACAAAACCCAAGACAGGAGCATCGGACCATGGCCAAGGCTAAGAAGTACGTCTATTCCTTCGGCGGCAACACTGCCGACGGCAGGGCGGACATGAAGAATCTGCTCGGCGGCAAGGGCGCGAACCTCGCCGAGATGTGTTTGATCAAGCTGCCCGTGCCCGCGGGCTTCACCGTCACGACCGAGTGCTGCACCGACTATTTCGCCGCCGGCGGCAAGTATCCGGCCGTGGTCGACGTCCAGGTCAAGGCCGCCGTCGTGAAGATGGAAAAGGTCATGGGCATGAAGTTCGGCGATGCGGTCAACCCGCTGCTGGTCTCCTGCCGCTCCGGCGCGCGCAGCTCGATGCCGGGCATGATGGAGACAGTGCTGAACGTCGGTCTCGCCTCGAGCACGATCCCGGGTCTCATCAAGAAGACGGGCAACGAGCGTTTCGTGTACGACGCGTACCGTCGGCTGATCATGATGTACGCCGACGTCGTCATGGAGAAGGCGGAGGGCCTCGAGCCCGAAGAGGGCAAGGGCATCCGCAAGCAGCTCGACGGCATGCTGGGCGAGGTCAAGAAGGCGAAGGGCTACAAGTCCGACACGGACCTGACGGCCGAAGACCTGAAGAATCTCGTCGTTGCGTTCAAGCAGCGCGTGAAGAACGTCCTCGGCAAGGACTTCCCGGACGATCCGTGGAAGCAGCTGTGGGGCGGCATCGACGCGGTGTTCAAGAGCTGGAACGGCAAGCGCGCCGTAGCCTACCGCCGCATCGAAGGCATTCCGGACGAGTGGGGCACCGCGGTCAACGTCCAGGCAATGGTCTTCGGCAACATGGGCGACAGTTCGGCCACGGGCGTGGCGTTCAGCCGCAATCCGGCGACGGGCGAGAACAAGTTCTACGGCGAGTGGTTGGTCAATGCGCAGGGCGAGGACGTCGTTGCGGGCATCCGCACGCCGAGCCCGGTGAACAACGCCACGAAGAACGACCAGAACAAGCACCTGCAGTCGCTCGAGGAAGCGATGCCGAAGCTGTACAAGCAGCTATTCGACATCCGCACGCGCCTTGAGAAGCACTACAAA
>CAYXFW010000246.1:0-5116 GCA_964464305.1 uncultured Verrucomicrobiota bacterium | reverse complement strand
GGCATCGGTCCCGGCTCGATCTGCACCACGCGCGTCGTCGCGGGCGTCGGCGTGCCCCAGATCTCGGCCATCTACGCCTGCGCCAAGGCGCTGGGCGACAGCATCCCGATCGTGGCCGACGGCGGCATCCGGCATTCCGGCGACGTGCCCAAGGCGCTCGTCGCGGGCGCCAACACGGTGATGATGGGCGCCGCGATGGCCGGCACCGACGAGAGCCCCGGCGAGAAGATCATTCATCAGGGCCGGCAGTACGTCGTCTACCGCGGCATGGGCAGTCTTGACGCGATGCGCGCCCGCGAGGGCAGCCGCGAACGCTACGGTCTGGGCGGCGCCAAGGAAGAGGACCTCGTGCCGCAGGGCATCGAGGGCATCGTGCCCTACTCCGGCACCGTCGAGCGCGTGCTCGGCCAGTTCTGCGGCGGGCTCCGGGCCTCGCTGGGCTACTGCGGCTGCCGCACGGTGGAGGACCTGCGCCGGCGCGGACGCTTCGTCCGCGTGTCCGCCGCGGGCGTCGCCGAGGCCCATCCGCACGACATCAAGATCACGAAGGAATCGCCGAACTACAAGTCGTAACCGGGGGCCCGCATGAGACGGCGCACGTTTCTGAGATCCGCCGCGTCCGCCGCGGGGCTGTTCCAAATCGTACCGCGCCGCGTACTCGGGGGCGACGGCGGAACGCCGCCGAGCCGGAAGATCAACCTGGCCGCGATCGGCTGCGGCGGGCAGGCCGGACACGATCTCAAGCAGATGGCCGGCGAGAACATCGTCGCCCTCTGCGACGTCGACGACCGCCGGGCCGCGGAGGCGTTCACGGCCCATCCTCAGGCCCGCCGGTTCAAGGACTTCCGGCGGATGTTCGACGAGGCCGGGGATTCCATCGACGCCGTCCTCGTCGGCACCCCCGACCACACCCATGCCGTCGCCGCGATGGCCGCCATGCGGCGCGGCAAGCACGTCTTCTGCGAGAAGCCTCTCGCGCATTCCGTTGCCGAGGTCCGCGCGATGCGGAAGGAGGCGGCCGACCGCAAGGTCATCACGCAGATGGGCAACCAAGGGCACTCGACCGAGTCGATCCGCGTCTTCTGCGAGTGGATCCGGGCCGGCGCCATCGGCGATGTGACCGAGGTGCACTGCGGCTGCGATCATTTCCCGGCGGTCTACTGCCAGACCGAGAAGCTCGAAGCGGTGCGGCGGGAAACGCCGCCGGTGCCGGAGGGACTGGACTGGGACCTGTGGCTAGGGCCGGTGGAGCGGCGGCCGTACCATCCCGCCTACGTGCCCTGGAGCTGGCGCGGCTGGTCTGCGTTCGGATCCGGCGCCATCGGCGACTGGGTGTGCCACGTGGTCGACCCGGTTTTCTGGGCGCTCGACCTCGATATGCCCGTTTCGATCCAGGCCGAGACCGAGGGGTACGACCCGGAGAAGCACGCCGAACTGTACCCGGCCGGGTCGCGCATCACCTACGAGTTCCCGGCCCAGGGAAAGCGGGGGCCGGTCAAGCTCGTCTGGCACGACGGAAAGATCCCCATTCCGCGCCCGGAGGAACTGGAGGCCGACCGCAAGGTCGTCGGCACCGGCGCCGTGGTCATCGGCCGCAACGGGAAGATCATGTACGGCTCCCACGGCGCCGGAGGCTGCCGGCTGATCCCCGAGTCACAGATGAAGGCCTTCAAGATGCCGGACAAGACGATCCCGCGGGTGAAGAACGGCCACCACAGGGACTGGCTCGACGCCATCCGCGAGGGCCGTTCCGCCGGTGCGGACTTCGACTACGGCGCCCGGCTCAGCGAGATCGGGCTGCTCGGCATGATCGCCATCCGCATGGGCGGCATGAAGCTCACGTACGACGGCGACGCCATGCGCTTCGCCAACAGCGAGGCCGCCAACCGCCTCCTGGGCCCGCCCCTCCGCCCCGGCTGGACGCTCTGATGCGGATCCGCATTCCCGAAAAGACTCGCGGGACCGGAGCCACCGTACTGTTCGGCCTGGCGGGCGGCGCGACCGCCGTGGCGTTCCTCCGGCTCACCAACGCCGTCTTCGGCATGGGTCTTGGAGTGCTGGCCGAAGGCGGTCCGCTTCGTTTCGCCCTGGGCAGTTTCGCCATCGTTACGGTCGCCATGCTGGCCGTCGGCCTCCTGCTCTTCCGGTTCCACCGCGGCGCGGCAGGCAGCGGCATCCCGGAATTGAAGGCGGCCTATTGGAACGACATGGGCTTCGTTCCGTGGCGCGCCGCGTGGGTCAAGCTTGCCGCGGGGATCCTCAGCCTCGGTGGCGGCGCGAGCCTCGGGCGCGAGGGACCGACCGTGTTCGCCGGCGCCGCCGTGGCGTCGACGCTGGCCGGACACCTCGGCGTCGTGAAGCACAAGCGGCGCGCCGCAAGCGTCGCCGGGGCCGCCGCGGGACTGGCCGCCGCGTTCAATACGCCCCTGGCCGCAATCACGTTCGTGCTCGAAGAGATCATTGGGGATCTCAACAGCCGGTTTCTTGGGGCCGGTCTGCTGGCGGCTCTGGTCGGCGCCTTCACGGCCCACGCCTTTCTTGGGCGTCAACCCGCGTTTGCGGTCCCGCAGATCGTCGGCGCCTCCGTGCACGCGTACCTGTTGACGCCCCTGGTCGCCGCGTTCGCCGCCGGCATCGGTATCGCGTTCCAACACGCCGTCCTCGCCCTGCGCCGACGGATCCGCCAGCGGTCCCGGCTTCCGGGCTGGCTGCGGCCACTCGTCGGCGGATGGATCACCTGGGCGCTCGGCGTGTCCGTGTTCGTCGTATGCGGGAAGGCGGGCGTGTTCAGCCTCGGATACGAAGATCTCTCCACGGCGATGAAGGACGGCATTGCGTGGCGGATCGCCCTGCTGCTCCTCGTCGCCAAGTTTCCCGCCACCATCGCCTCCTACGCCTGGGGGGGCTGCGGCGGCATCTTCTCGCCCACGCTGTTCATGGGCGCGATGGCGGGCTTCGTCGTCGCCGGCCTCGCCGGCCAGGTCCATCCCCTGTTGCCGGGCGAATCCGTCCTGCTCGCGTCGGTCGGCATGAGTGCGTGTTTCGGAGCCGTCGTTCGTGCCCCTCTCACCTCGCTGCTTATGATCTTCGAGATGACACACCAGTTTGAACTGGTGCCAGCGCTGATGCTCGGCACGCTCGTCAGCCAGTTCATCGCCCGGCGGGCCAGTGGCCGGAACTTCTACGAGGCCATTCTCCTTCAGGACGGCCACGAATTGAGCCATATCAATCCTCCTCGCGACCTCCAGGCATGGCAGGACCAACCGGTCTCCGTCATTGCAAATCCGCGGCCCGTGGTTCTGCACGGCCTCGCCGCCCCGGAACTCCGCGAGGCACTCGACCGGTACCCCTTCCGCGCCTTTCCCGTCGAGATCGACGGCCGCTATGCGGGTGTCATCCTCCGCCCCGCCATGGAGACCGCGCTCGCCGGCCCGCCGCCACCGCTGCTCGACGCCACCGTGTGCCCCGCCGACATGCCCATCCGCGATGCGGCGAACCGCATCGTCCAGTCCTCGTCCGGACGAGCCGTCATCCTCGACCCCGGCACGGGCGCCGTCCGCGCCATCCTGACGCTGCATGACCTCCTCCGCGCCCAGACGCGTGTCACCGAGGACGCGTGAACCGAACTGGACCCGTGTCACCACCCGCCCGGGTCGCCATGCCGCACGTATTGGCATGCCTCGCGCCCCTCCCGATCCCGCCGATTTCCGGGTCGGCGGAGCCCCACGCGTTCTGCACCCGCCCGGACCCGCGCCCCGCGGCAACCGGAGGCGCGGATGCGCGCGGGCGTGGAAGGAGTGAATGGTCCGGGGGAACGTGGTAGTCTGGGTCCAGACCTCGAGGTGCAACATGCTGCGTCGAACGGCTGCCGGAGTTTTCGGAATTCTTCTCCTTCCCGTCGCGTTCGTTGCGGCCGCCCAGGCCGCCCCGGAGAGGCCCGTGCGCGTACTGCTCGTCACGGGCGGACACGCCTTCGACACCAACCAGTTCTTCGCGACCTTCGACGCGTTGCCCGGCGTTTCGGTCGAGCGGGCGAAGTTTCCCGAGGTCGCCGCGCGGCTGAAGCCCGGGCTCGAGAAGGACTTCGACGTCATCGTCCGCTACGACATGTTCGGTCCGGCCTCGCCGGAGGAGCGGAAGAACTTTCTCGACCTCATGGCCACGGGCATCGGCCTCGTCGCCACGCACCACTGCATCACCTCGCATCCGGCCTGGCCCGAATACGCCCGGCTGATCGGCGGCAAGTACCTCCAGAAACCGGAGACCCTCGACGGCAGGGACTACCCGAAGTCGGCCTATTCCCACGGCGAGGACCTGCAGGTCAAGGTGGTCGACCGCACCCACCCGGTCTCGCGGGGGATCGAGGACTTTCAGATCCACGACGAGGCGTACTCCGACACCTGGCTTGCGCCCGATGCCCGCGTGCTGATGACCACCGACCATCCGAAGAACGCGAAGCACCTCGTCTGGGTCCGCGAGCAGGGCCCCGCCCGCATCGCCTACATTCAATTCGGCCACGACGCCAAGGCCTACGCGAACCCCGCCTACCGGACGGTGGTCCGCCAGGCCATCCTCTGGGCCGCAAAACGCGACGCCGCCTCGCCCTGATCCGGGCAATGGATCGAGCAGGGACATCAAGGAGGTCCGTGAGATGAGAAAGATCCCGATCGTTCTCGCGCTTCTGTCGATCGCCGCAGCGGGGGCGTGCACGACGTCCCGGGTGGCGGGCGACACGGGTTTCGTGCCGCTCTTCAACGGACGGGACCTCTCCGGCTGGGTGAACATCAACACGGCGCCGGACACCTGGAGCGTGACGAACGGCGTGATTCACTGCACGGGGCAGCCGATCGGCGCGATGCGGACGCAAAAGCACTACGAGAACTTCGTGCTCGAACTCGAGTGGCGCCACCTCAAGCCCGCCGGCAACTCAGGCCTCTTCATCTGGTCGTCGCCGGCCCCCACCGGAACGAGCGCCTACTGCAAGTCGATCGAGGTCCAGATCCTCGACCACCAGTTCTACACGAACCATGTCGCGGCCGGCCGGAAGACCGGGTGGTTCACGACCGACGGCGACGTCTTCGCGATCCATGGCGCCACGATGACGCCGTTCGAGCCG
>CAYXFW010000245.1:0-5124 GCA_964464305.1 uncultured Verrucomicrobiota bacterium | reverse complement strand
TGGATCCGAAGCGCCGCCCAGGTGACGGCGCTCGAGAACGGGACGGAGCTGGATCCGGACCAAGACTACGATATCGCGCAAGACGCCAACGGCGTGCCCACCTGCATTCTTCAGAGCTTCCTCACTCCGGGGGCGGCCGTCACGGACGGCTTGCGCGTCGAGGCGGCGCTCTCGCCGCTGCCGCCGGCCATGGGCGGGAGCGACGTGAACCTGCCGACGTGCTTCACGGAGTGGGCGGACGCGGTCATCGCCGGCGCCACCGCGCGCCTGGCGGCGGAACCGGAGCGCCGGTGGACGAGCAACGCCATGGTCACGATGAAGACTGTGGCCTATCGGGACGGCATCAATCGGGCGCTGGGCGTTGTTGCCCGCGGGCGCGGCAGCAGGAATCTGAGCCTATCGGCTTGAAGGGAGAGAGCATGAACATCGAGAACGGGTACGGGCAGGTCATCAGCGCAACCACGACGCCGGAGCGGGTGGTCTTCAACGCGCTGGCGCGGTCGGTGAACCTCTACAACCGCGGCACTGCGGCGATCGCGCTCAACATCAACTGCGAAACCGCGGCCTTTGCCGAAATCTACGCCGCTGCGAAGAGCATTCGCGTGGAAGCGGGGCAGGCCTTCGCAATGACCTTCGACGTGCCGACCATCGCCAGCCTCGTGCTGCGCGTGGATGGCGTTTCCGGAACGGCGACCGTCAACCTGGGGGCGTACTGACCATGAACCGTGAAACTGTGGCTCGAATCCTGGCTGGTGTATTCGCCGTTGGCCTCGGCGCGGCATTCTGGTGGAACGGCGTGGACATCTACGCGCCCCGCGCGGCAGCCCAGGGCTACACGCCGATCATCACGCAAAGCGCCGACTGGGCCATTCTGACGCAACAGGTGGATGCCGCTCAAACGCACGCCGAGGGCGGGAGCAATCTGGCGTGGCGGGCTGCGGTGTCCGCCGAGATCGCCCGGGCGTGGGCGCAGGGCGGGAGCAATGTGGCGGCGGCGGCGCTGGGGATTGCGACGACCGCACAGGCGGTGGCCACGTCGGCCGGGGCTCGCTTCCTATTCACTGCTGCGGCGTTCACGAATGCGGCGGTCGGCGCGTGGGAGGCGTACCCGTGGGCCAATCCAACGGAGGGAACGTGGTTCCGGACCAACGTCCTGCCGGCGACCTACTCGACCAACGTCATCACGAGCGATTCCCTGCGCGGCGCGGACTATTACGCCAGCGATGCCGTCGAGTCGTTCACCTGGTCCGACGACACGTTTGGGAAGGCGGGGTACGTGCTGACCTACGCGGCGAGCGAGTACGACACGGGGTATCGGATTGTCTCCGACGGCGGCGCGGAATACAGCGGCACCTACTACGGATTCGGGGAGACTCCGTCGTTCGGCGGGTGGACCAGCAACAAGCCGTACTGCACACCATGGCCGGTACCGGCATTCGGGGTTACGGCGGATGCTGCGTCCGGTGCCTTCCGGTACCGCTATCAGCAAACCGGGTTCTTCGGATCCGGTGGCGGCCTCTATGGCATTCCTCTCCCGGCAATCTCCGGCATCTACAGCGTGTCACTCACAAACTCGGCACTCCTCAATCCGTCGATCTCCGGCGGCACGGCGTCCAGCATCGTGCTAACGGCCCCGCAGTTCAACGCGTGGAAGAATGCTGCTGGCGACACGGAGATCTACAACGCGACCAATGGCCCGTTGGATGCGCGCTACGCGTGGGTCACGATTGTCGTGCCGCCGTCGACACTTGAGCCCGGGGAGTCGTCGCCTGGCGTTCTGGAGTTCGGCGTTCCGGATGCGATGCTGAAGGTCTACGACATACGCTATTACGCGTATTGCCCGACGGGCGGAGTCTCGGCGTCGACCGTGCTGACCGGCATGCACTGGCAGGTCTTTGGGCACTACACCAATGGCCCCTACGTCTCAAGCGGGTGGCGGGTCAGGATGGCAATGGCCCCGAACAACAACAGCGGCAACTACGCCCTCACGAACGCGCTTTCAACCAACGTGACCATGGCCGGGCATCCTGCGTTCGGAGCCGTGCGCGGGTTCTACATTCAGCTTTCCAATGCCTGTCCGGAGGGCGTCACCAATATTGGCGGGGTTCTGCGTCTGAGAGTCGGGCCGTAACCGGGAGCAACGAATGCCGCATCTGTGGAGAGGAATCAAGCTGGCGCGGTGGGTGTCCATTTTCGGCTTCGGCATGGCGACGGTGTTGTTTTGCAGCGCCGCCGCGATGACTCCTACCGACGCCGTGGACGCCGTTCAGCGTGCCGCGGATGTGGCATCGCAAATGGACGTGACCCGGCTGGCGCTGGTTGTGGCAATCATTGCCATGCTGGTGAGCCTGGCGAAGGACTACTGGATGGCGAGAGCCGTGATCGAGTTGCGCGATGAGTTTCGGATGCGCCCGTGCGTCAAGGTCGGCCGCCACGCGGATGCGGAACGGTCTGTGGAAAGGAAAGCGTGACGCTCCAGAAGGCATTGCCGTTTGACCTGTCCGTGCTGACTCCGCTGGCGTCGTCGACGATGGCGGCGGGGGTGGCGGGCGGGTTCCTGCTGGCCATTGCCCTGAAAGAGTCCGCGCCGGCGCGCTTCGCGGGCGTCGAAGCGGCGGTGGCTGGCTGGGCGCTGACGCTGGCGCTGGCAGTGCTGGGGGTGCAGGGGTGGCGGAAGGTGGCGTCCGGGCCGCGGGCCGGGAAGGCGGCGAAGGCATGAGCAAGCCGAAGCGGGCAATCGCCACGGGCCAATCGCCAATAGCCGATGCGCAGGCATCGGACAATACAGAGAACGTCGAAGAGGCGATTTGCGGTCTCGTCGAAGATTTGCGGTTGGAAATCAAGTATCTGGAGAGCCTTCGCGAGTCGAAGGCGCTGACCACTTTCATGACGGACGCGCGCAAGGCCCGCTGGGACGCCAAGATGGGGCTCGCGGGGTCGGCCTACCGGCTGCTCGCTCACCAGATCGAGCACCTGCAGCAGGAGGCTGTGTGCGAATGACGGCGGCGCGTCCAGTCTTCGAAGGATCGCAAACGCCGCACCCGGATGCGCCGCTGCGCACGTTCCTTTCGGCTATGCCGCTGTGGGAGTTGCGTGGTCCTGAACTCTTCTCGCCGACGCACGAGATCGTCTATGTGGACAGCCTGGGGCGCGTGCGCCGATGCCCGCGGCGGTTTGTCATCGACGGCGCCAGCGTGCCGCGCGTGCCGTGGCTGCCGTACCGGCAATGGGATCCAACCACGGCCGAGTCTGCGGCGCTGCATGACGTGCCGTTCTGCGTGCACGATCTGACACTGCGCGATGCGAATGCGCTGCTACACGAATGCCTCGTTGTGAAGGGATTTCGCTCGCCGGACCTCTTCCGCCGGGCTGTGTCGTCGCCGTGGGGGTGGTGGAGCTACTACAAGACTCCGGACCAGCCGGCAAACCGCGAGATCATCGCGCAGCTCCAGGAAGAGTACCAGCTTCGAGGGTTCGAAATGTGGCGTCCGGAAACGAAGGTGGAGGTTCCGATATGAAGAAGGCTATTGGACTGAAGGCTGTGGGCTTGTGGGCTGTTGGCCTTGGCGCTGGCCGGCTGCGCCGGTGGTTGCATCGTTTACCGGCCGAACATTGTGGCTCCGATCAGCCTCACCGAGGAGGGAGTCGCAATGCAGGCGGTTCCGTTCTCCGAGGAGGCGGAGACGGCGGAGTTGATGGCGATGCAACGCGCCTACCCGGACGAGCTGGCGGGAATGGAGACGCCGTCCTGGCTCGGCAACCTGGGCAAGTGGTTTCAGGCACTCATCGACAAGATCCGCGGCAAGCCGGAGCCGGCGCCGACGCCCACGCCTACGCCGACGCCCACTCCGACTCCGGACCCGACGCCTGTGCCTGTGCCGGATCCGGTTCCGGTGGGGGCCATCGACCCGGCGACGCTGCGCGACGGATTCTTGTGGAAGTCCAAGTCGGACAGCCGCGGGAAGGCGGTGGCGCTGCTGCCGTCGAAGCTGACCAAAGTGGGCACCTACGGCCGGCTGCGGCTGGCGCCGGATGGGCCGGTCCTCGAGAACCCCGGGGAGACGGCCATCGCCAACAACGACCGCAAGCACAGCTTCTTCAGCAAGCCAGGCGGGCAGTACCCGGACGGGATGTACGTGACGAGCGATGCGGGGGCCTATCGGTACGCGTGGCGCCTGCCGGACCCCGGGGCGACCAGGTACGACGGGCAAATCACGCCGACGAGGCATGCGATTCAATAGCAGATGGCCAATGGCCGATGGTCGATAGGGCAGGAGGGCGGGACACATGAAATGGGCGGCGATTCTGGTGGCGGCGCTGGCGGCGGTGGGGACGTTTCATGCGTGCGTGGGGCCGGAGGCGCGGCCGGCGGCGCTGGGGAATGTGACCAACACTCCGCTGGATGGGCATGTGCCGAGCCTGACCAACAACCCGGGGATTCTGCGATGAACTTCACGCTGACGCGGGAATATCGGGCGACGCCGGCGCCGTGGACGGAGCAGTTCTCCAAGAGCGGCACGTTCGACGGCCTCGTGCCGAACCTGGCCTACCTTCAGGACAAGGATCTGCCGCGCGCGCCGGCGGCGGAGTCTACGGCGGAGCCGTGCGTGAAGTGGATCCCGTATTGCCTGCCGATCCTCGATCAGCGCAACACGGGCATGTGCCAGGCGTTTTCCTCCATGATCTCGCTTTCGACGCTGCTGCGGGCGTTCCTCGATCCGCTCATGTTCGCAGGGGACGTGGCGAAGATCGAGGACGACCTGTGCTTCGACCCCCGGCCCGGGCACCGGCGGGGCCGGGCGGACTACGCGCCGGAAGTGCCCTACACGACGAAGCAGGGCATCCCGGCCGGCACGACGTTCAAGGTGCTGCGCGAAGATGGGAAGATCTCGCCGGGGACCACCTCGGAGCCAATCGAGTGGGAGGAGATTCCGGACCGGATGCACGAGGGGCTGGTGGAGCTGCCGGCCGTGGTCCATGACGGCTACGACCCGGAGAACATGGAGAAGGAGACGGCGACGATCCATTACCCGCGGAACCCACTCGAAATCCGCGGCGGGCATTCGACGGTCGGCGTCCGCACGTTCCGGGGCAAGGATGGGACGTGGTATGTCGCGTTCCCGA
>CAYXFW010000244.1:0-5147 GCA_964464305.1 uncultured Verrucomicrobiota bacterium | reverse complement strand
ACGCTGGACGACCCGACTGGGGCCGGCCGGCTTCGCAAGCCGGATGAGAAACGGGTGGTGGGCGACGCCTTCGGCGAGATCTTCCACCAGCCCCCGGCGGCGGAGGAACTGCCCGACCGCCTGCAGGCGATGTGCGACTTTGCGAACGGACGAACGCCGGGGTTCTTCGTGCATCCGGCGGTGCGGGCCATCATCCTGCATTTCTGGCTGGCGTACGACCATCCATTCCTGGACGGCAACGGGCGTACGGCGCGGGCGCTGTTCTACTGGGGGATGTTGCACGCGGGATACTGGCTCTTCGAGTTCATCTCGATCTCGAGCATTCTGCGCAAGGCGCCGGTGAAGTACGGCCTGTCGTTTCTCCACACGGAAACGGACGACAACGACCTCACATACTTCATCGTGGCGCAGACCCAGGTCATCCGGCGGGCGGTCGAGGAAATGCACGCCTACATCGAGCGAAAGACCGTCGAGGTCCGTGAACTGGAGGCGCACGTCCGGTCGCTCCGACTTTTCAACCACCGGCAGGCGGAGGTGATCCGCCATGCGCTGAAGCATCCGTTCCAAGAGTACACGATTGCGAGCCACGGCAGGAGTCACAACGTGGTCTACCAGACGGCGCGGACGGATCTCCAGGATCTCGCCTCGCGACACGTGTTGGAGCAGAGGAAATGGGGGAAGCAGATGATCTTCACCGTGCCGCGGGACCTGGCCGAGCGCCTTCGGCACATGGAAAAGGAAGCCAGGAATCCATGAGCGGGTGCGGGCGTGCCGAACGCCCGGCGCTTGCGTGGTTGTGAGACGCCGATTCCTGTGCGGAGTGGCGGTTGACGGACAACTTTACTTACTCTTGACCCATGAACGGAGCCGAGGAGGGGCGGGACACATCGACCCGGCGCCTGGGGCGGGGTGGGGCGGGGGCGCGGCGGTCTATTCCTGCCGGGACTGGTTGTGGGCTTTGCCGGCGTCTCCGAAGAAGTCGAAGCTGTAGTGGCGGCGACCGCTCTGGAATCCCTGGATGTTCTGCTTCGAGCCATCGCGGGTGTAGGCCAGGAAGATCGTGTACAGGTCGTGCCCGCCCATGCCCAGTTCCAGCTCGACCTGGTGAATCCGCTGGTAGCTGCGCTGGATCTGTTTCGCCTTGTCGGGCCAGGCCAGCCCGCCGATTTCGTCGAAGGTATAGCGCTGGATCCAGCTGTAGGTCTGCCCCGGCGTCTGGTCAAAGAGGGTTCCCAGTTTCCGGACGTTGGCGATCCCGTACTTCTCCGGGTGCAGGTGCATCAGGCTGCCCGTGATCAGCGAGAACGGGTTCAGAAAGACCTGGTCGATCCAGGGACGGTTCCGCAGCAGGAAATCCACGGTCATCTCGATTTCCTCGTCCGTCTCGTGGGGCAGGCCGGCGATGAGCTCGATGCCGTTGTAGATCCCCGCCTCGTGGGACCACCGGAGAACCTGCTCGAGTTCCTCGACGCGAAGACTCTTGTTGACCCGCTTCAGCATGGCCGGGCTGGCCGACTCCAGTCCCCACACCAGTCGCCGGGCGCCGGCCCGGTAGAGCTTGCCCAGCACCTCCCGGTCGACATGGCGGGCATGCGCGCAATCGGACCACAGGATGCCGAGGTCCGCCTCGATCAGGGCGTCGGCCACCTGGTGGGCAAAGGCCAGCGTGTGGTTGAAGACATCGTCGTAGAAGATGAAGCAGGACGTGCCGTGGCGGTCCTTGAGCCGGCGGAGTCCCTCCACCAGGACCTGCGGCGGCATGGATGTGACCTTCGAGAACGCCCGGCCCGACGAGATGCAGAACGCGCAACGCATCGGGCAGCAGTAGTTGAGCTTGATCGGGAGGATCAGCATCTTGTCGGCGGCAGGGTCCTCGACCAACTCGTTGCCGGTGGCGCCCACCCGTTTGCCATACAGCGACATGGGCAGACCGTCAAAATCGGGGAGGACCTCCGGCCGGAGAAACACAGGGGCATTCTCGCGAACTTCGCCGCCGGTGTCCAGGCTCAGCAACCCCGGGACGTCCTCCACCGGGCGGCCGTTGTCCAAGCAGCGGAAGAGCTCGACGAGAGGAAGCTCTCCATATCCCTGGATGTAGAAGTCGAAACAACCCTGCGTTGAAAACCACTTGAAATCGTCCTTGATGGGCTGCATGTGGGGATAGGCCTCCCCGCCCATGACCACGAGCCGGCCCTGCCGCTTCAGTCTCTGGCCGAGGCAGAGGGCCAGCGCGGCGCCCACATCGTCTCCCTCCACGCACGACAAGAGCACCGTGTCGTACTCGTGAAGATCCGTCTGACCCAGGACCCGGTCCACGAGTTGATCCACCTCGGGATCCGGGGTTCCGGCCCAGTGGAGCCTGAGTCTCGGGATATCTTGCATCAAGGTCCGGGCCGGGAACTGCTGTCCCCACCGGTGGAGCGGGAAAAGAACGCCGGCGCACTTGGCATCCAGATCGTCCGGGTCCACCGGATACCCGTGCTGACGAAGCATGGCCGTGATCGTGGCGATGCCAAAGGGAGGAATCCCGGAATAGTTGTACAGCAGGCTGGGGCACCGCAGCAGCTTGATCCTCCGCCCGCCCGCCGCCGGCGCCATAATCTCCGGCTTCCGATCTTCATTCATCGGGCACCCACGCAGTAGAGGGCGCGGTCCGAGCGGAGGTAGAGGCGCCCTCCGATGGGGGCGGGGGACGCGCGGAACAACTCGCCGGGGCGGTCGCCGATGGAATTGCGGGCGAGGAGTTCCAGTTTGGGGCCGGGCCGGATGACGAGCGTCTCGCCGGCTTCACTGAGGAGGTAGATGAGACCGCCGGATTCGATGGGCGAGGCACTGAAGGCGCCGGGGATCTTCTCCGCCCACAGGACCTTCCCGGAGCGGGCCTCGTAAGTCGCGGCACTGCCCTTCATGTCGATGGCGAACATGAAGTCGCCGACGACGATGGGGGATGCGATGTCCCGAATCCTGGGGCGCGGGGTGCGCCAGGCGCGGTGGGTTTCGCTGACGTCGCCGGATCCACCGGGCCGGACGGCATAGGCGTCGCCGGCCTTTCCGTTGAGGACGAAGAGCAGACCGTGGGCATGGTCGGGCACCGGCTCGCCCCGTCCGTTGAACCCCAGGCAACTCCACAGGGGCTTGCCGGTCGCCGGGTCGTAGGCATCCAGGCCGGTCTCGCCGTGGACGATCAATTCGGACCGCGCGCCGGCGCGGATCTCGATCGGGGTGTTCCAGCCTCCCATCGGCTTCATGCCGCGGGAGGTGCGCCAGACGATCTCGCCCGTCTTCCGGTCGAGCGCGACGAGGGACGACTCGCCCTGGGCATCGCAGTTCTGGATGACGCGATCGCCCGAGAAGACCGGCGAGGCCGCGATGCCCCACGGGCCGGGGAATGCGCCCAGCGACCGGGACCAGAGCGGCTTTCCGTCGAGGGTGAAACAATGGATGCCGGCCTCGTCGAAGAACGCGACTACCCGCTCGCCATCGGTGGTGCAGGTCGGGGTGGCGAAACTGTTCATGGCGTGGACGCGGCCAGTCGAGACGCAGGGAATGGCCTTCTCCCAGAGGAGATGGCCGTCCCGCGCGTCGTAGGCGAACACCCGGCGGACGCTCCCCTTGTCCGTGGCGGCCGTGAGGAAGATACGCTGGTCCCAATTGACGGGGGAGGAGTGTCCCTCGCCCTTCAGCTCGACGCGCCAGAGGACGTTTTCGGGCCCCCACGCGGTCGGCAGCGCCGCGCCGGTGTGGTGCCCGGTGCCCGCGGGGCCGCGAAAGCGCGGCCAGTTTTCGGCGGCACCCGCCGACAGGCTGAGCAGACAGCCCAACAGAATATTGACGATTTGTGCGCGGAAGGCAGCGGTCATGGCGTCTCCTTGTTTCCGGAGTCTTCCCCGGCCTAGTCCTTCGTGCCCCACTTGGCCGCCAGGTATTTCTGCACGGCCTCCAGCTCGTCGAATCGCAGGGTCCGATCGAAGATCAGCACCTCGCCCACGTCGCCGCCGAGCGCCTGCCCGCGCGACGTGGAGGAGCCGAGGACCGTGATCGTCCCCAGGGCCGCGCCGTTGTGCTTCTGGATCGTGAAGATCCGCGCCGGCCAGGTTGCGGGATTCCTGCCCCCGGGCGCCCCGATCATCCAGTTTGGCCAGTCCCATTCCCGTCCCGTTCCGGTAGAACTGGCGACGATCCGCTGCCACGTGGGACCGCAGGCCTCCAGCGATTGCGAAACCACGAAAACCGTCAGAGCCCCCGGTTCGCGCTTGAGATCCGCAATGCGCAGACCCCCTGTGCCGTTTCCGCGCGCCACGGCATGCCCGTTCATCCCCCCGGCGATCCGCTTCACCGCGCCGTTCGGCAGCGCCGGTTGCGCCACGCGCTTGTTCTGCGACTTGTCGTGCCAGGCCAGCACGGTCCCGTCCGCGCCGAGTTCGAAGGAATCTTCGTCCGTCGCATCGAGCCAGACCGCGAGGCCGTCATGGATCATCGTCGCGGACGTGATCGGCCCCCGCGGGGCATAGGCCAGATTCCGGGCCGGTCGCGCGGGAACCTCGGGATCGTGCCAATCCGCGCCGGCCACCCAGCGCGCCCCGCCGGATTCGTACGCCCCCAGGTCCGGCGCCTTGCCCTTGTATCCGTCGGTGATGCCCTCGATCACGACGCCCGCGTCGATCGCGGCCGAGTTCCTCGTGGGGTATCCGTCGCGGTCCACCGCTCCCGGCGCATTGTGGGACAGTTCGGGCCCCAACTCCCCCTGTACGAACTCCGCCGGGTTCTCGGGATGCATCGACTCGTTGACCAGGTTGTTGACGATCCGCGTGCCCTTCATGGTCGGGACGTACGCCGCGTAGCAATAGGTCCCGAAGGCGTTGCCGGTGCGGGTGATCGTGTTGTTGTAGATCCGGTGATGCAAGGCATCGCTGTTGATATGAAACGCGTTGCCCCCGCAGGCCCAGATCACGTTGTGGTGCACGATGAAGTTGCTGCTGAAGTTGTCGAGATAGATGCCGTTGCAGCGCGGATTGTCATGCACCCAGTTGTAGGCGATCACACGGTCGTAGCCCTCTTCCTCCAACTGCACCGCCATCCGGCGCTGCCAGGGTGGCCCTTGCCGCCACTCCTCGGGCTGGACGCCGCCGTGCGTGATCACGGCGATG
>CAYXFW010000243.1:0-5155 GCA_964464305.1 uncultured Verrucomicrobiota bacterium | reverse complement strand
TCCACGATGCAGCGCCGCATCGCCTCCCAGTGGTTCCGCTCCGTCTCCCACAGGAACCGGATCCAGTCCTGACGGGCTCCGTCTGGAAGCGCCCGGACTGCCGGGGCCTTCGGGCACCGGATCGCGCGGGCTTCCAGCGTCTCGTCCGGTGCGAGCCCCGTACGGCCGCCGGGTTTCAGCGACAGGTCCGCAAACCGGAATGTCGCACCGGCCTGCGCAAGTTCGGTGAAGCCGAACCGTGCATTCGTGTCGTCCGCCTCGACGAAGAACGTGAATTCGAAGGTCTTCCACTCCGGTCCGACCGCGAACCGGGTCTGCCAGCCGAGCGAGTTCCAGGGCTCGTGAGCCTGCATGACGGTGGCCTGGATCGTGCGTTTCGAATCGGCCGCGACGCGGAAGCGGGCCGTGTAAAGACCGCCCTTTGTCACCGCAAGCCGGGTCTGGTTGAACTGGACCGACCAGGAGTTCGAGGCCGCTTGCTCGATGCGAAGCGTGGCGACGCCCTCCGCTGCGGCCGCGTTCACGCGGGACCCGCCATGTTCCTCGAGGTTCCAGCCCTTCGTGCCGTCGGCCAGGCTGCCGTTGCGGAGCATCTCCGCACCGGGAGGCTCGTTCCGCGCGCCCCAAGCGGCCGCCAGTGCCGCGGTGTCCGCGTGGCGCTTCGCAAGCCACCCGTTCCACTGGCGCGCGAGGTCGGCGGCGAACGGATCCGGCAGCGTATCGAAATCCCCGGCCATCCATGTGTGGATGAGCCCGTTCTCGTTGTCGATCTCGACCATGGCCAGCGCGGGGTCGCGGGCGACGGCGAGCTTCGTGTACGGGTTGACATGACCGAGCAACCGCCGCGCGTAGGCCTTCTGCGCCTCGAGATGCGGCGCGTGGAAGAAGCCGACCGCGTGCGCGACCTTCCAATCGAGCTTGTTCACGACGGGATCGACCCCGTCGCCGACGCCGAAACGGCGGCCGACAAGCAGATTCACGTTCCAGTAGATCCCCTGCGCCTTCAACTGCGACATGAAATAGTCGAGGCGGTCCTGCGAGACATCGTTCCAGTTGGTCCAAGAGCCCGACGCATAATCGATCAGCTTCGGTTCGCCCCATGTCGAGTCGAGGAAATGGAAGCGCACGCCATTGAGACCGAACTTGGCCATGCGCGCGGCCACGGCATCGGCCGTGATGCGATCCGGGAAGCAGGCCCCTGCGGTCAGATTCGCGCCGAAGAGCCGCAGGCGCCGGCGGCCGGCGAAGAGGTGGCCGTCCCGCACCCGCACGGGCGCAATCGAATCCGCGCCCTGCCCCAGCACCGGGCGCAGGTCCGTCGGACCCGCCGCGCCATCGTCCCACGGCGGCGCAAACGGAACCATCTCCGCCGCACAGGCCACCCCCGTCGCCAACCCGACCGCCGCCGACAGCCATCGTTTCATGCGTCCTCCGCAGATGAGCCTGCATTGTGCGGCGGGCCGCACCCGGAGCCAAGCCGGAACCGGGCCTGCAATCCGGCCCGCGGCATGGCCTGAAAGAGGCGGGGCGGAGGAAGGGCTGAGGGATGAAACCTGAAAGCCGGAAGAAGGAGGAACACGAAGACGCAGAGAACGCAAAGGAGGAGAAGACAGGACAGGAGAGGAAGACGGACAGGATTACCGGATGGGCAGGATGGGGGGCGCGGAACGCGGGGCAAAGCCGGGCGCGTCGAGCCCGGCGGGCAAACGCTCCGGGGTCACGGGAAGGCCGGGGTCGGCGCCCCGGCTACAACCAGATACGGAAAGGGGCCGACTTCCGACCTCTGACTTCCGACTTCTGTCCGCCCCTCGACCCTCGCCCCTTGCCTACCGCCGGATCCGCCGGCGAAGCAGGGCGCCCAGCGCGGCGAGGCCGAGAAGGCCCAGCGTATGCGGTTCGGGCACGACGGTCAGCGTGATGTCGTTCGCGTTGTAGTCGATCTGGAATGTCGAGCCGCTGACGCTGAACATGCCGCCGTCCGGCTTGCCGTTGAAAATCCCATCGAACGCCGTGTCGAACGGCCCCGCGGAACCCACGAAGCCACTGACGATCGTGAACGCGTCGCCGATGTTGGGCACGTAGCCTCCGTAGAGGGACAGCGAGAGCTCCGGGGTTCCGTTCAGGTACAGGACCCCGCCGTTCATGACCAGCGTGTCGTACGGGTCGGTCAGCGGATCCTGGAGTTCCAGCGAAAGCGTCGAGCCGGTGTTCAGGGTCACGTTGCCGTAGCTCGTCAGCGTGCCGGGGCTGTTGCCCGGCGCAACCGTTCCGCTGCTCGAGATGGAACCGACCTGACCCTCGCCGCCGAGCGTGCCGCCGTTGTCGACCGTGATCAATCCGCTGGCGCGCCAGTCCCCGTTCATGATCAGCGTGCCGTTCGTCTGTACCGTGATCGCGCCGGGATTGGGGTTGCTCCCGCTGATCCGCAACGTGCCGGCTTCCACCGTCGTCGTGCCCGCATACGTGTTCGACGCCGTCGTCAGATCGAACACGCCGCCGCCCTTCTTCACAAGATTCAGGTTGTTCTGGTACGGAAGAGTATTGGTCAGCGTGAGAAACGTGGTGGGCGAATTACTGATCGTGGTCACGAACTCCCGGCTGTCGCCCAGACGACCCGCGTAGACGTTCGTCGTTCCGGCGGAGATGTTCAGCGCCAGCGTGCCGAAGGCCGGCGTGCCGCCGATGACCCGGTTCTGGACGCCGGCGCCCAGGGTATACAGACCGGCAACTTCCTGGCTGACACCGGAGAGAATCAGGATGCCGCTGGCGTTGGCGTGCCCGATATTGATGCCTGCGTCATTCGTCACGCCGCCAAGCAAGACCTTGGTCGTCGCCGGCAACCGGTTGTCGCCGCCCGCAAGAATCAGATACATGTCGGAGGTTCCGAACACATCGGTGGCCCGTCCGCTCAAATGGGTGTAGCCCCCGTTCGAGGACGTCCCGGTCAGCATGAGCGGAGAAAGGCGTGCGGCCGGATTCGTGACGCCCCGCTCGCCGGTTCCTCCCTGGCTTTGCAGGAAGTGCAGGTTGCGTCCCAGACCGTCGTCCTCAATGGTCCCGCTGATGTAGTTCGTCCAAATCGGATCGATCCACTTTAACTCCTGACCCATGCCGATGACGCCGTTGGTCTCCAGCCGGATCGTGCCCGTCCAGTACATGTTGGAGCACCAGTTCATGGTCAGCGAACCCTGGTCCCGGACGCCGCGCAGGATGAACTTCTCGCCGAAGGAGTTGACGGAAGCCGCAGCCTTCTTGTCCGGAAAGTGCATGTAGCTGGTGTCGTAGATGATCGTCGGATCGTTGGTGCTGCCCAACACGCTGGTGGTGCTCGACTGCACACTGGCGCGCGAGTTGTTGGAGAGAATGATCGTCCCCGTGTACGCCGCGGAGAGCCCGTACGAAAGCATGTTTCCGCCATACGTCATCCGGATCTCCGAGGATCCTGTGACGGCAGCCAGCCGGACACCGCCGACGCCATGGATCTCGAGACCGTCCGTGGACCCGAGGATGATCGGCTGCTCGGTGAACGCAATCCACGAGTGATACGCATTGCCGTTCGTGATGTAGGGCGCCGTTCCCGCGAAGGTGAACGTGATGCCCGAATTGATGCGGCGGAACTCGAGCTGGGCGTCCGTATTGGCGGGTGTGCCTGGATCCCAGTACGAGAGCGAATTCAGCGTGACGCTGACGTCGTTGGTCACGAAGAAGGGGGTGATCGTGCTCACCACCGTCACATCGTTGGTGAAGAACGCACGGTCGCTCGCGCCGTTCGGAATCGCGCCGCCCTCCCAGTTGGCCGCCACGTTCCAATACCCGCCGGTGGCGACATTCCACACGCCGGTCGTCTGCGCCTGAACGCCGACCGCGATCACCATCGCCGCCGCGACCGCCCCGCTCCGCATCGTGGTCCAATTCATGTCCTGTCTCCCTCATCAACAAATGACACTAGTGCGACAGTGCACACGCGGGGGACGGGGGACAAGAATAAAATGGAATTTTCTTTGGCCCCCGGCGCGGGAGAGGGAGGAACGGAGGATTCACACTGAGACGCGGAGGGCGCAGAGAGGAGACGGAGGGGAGGAACAGAAGACGCAAAGAACGCGAAGGACAGCGAGGAGCGCACAGGAACAGGAGAGGAGAACGGACAGGATCACGGGATGGGGAGGATGGGAATGAGAGGAGCAGGAGACATCCCCGTGCGCCTGCCATGTCCCTGCGCGGTTGCGGAGCGGGCGCGCCGTGAGCTGAATGGCGGTGTGGCAGTGTGGCCGTATGGCGGTGCGGAGACGACCTCCGACCTCTGACCTCCGACTTCCGTCCGCCCGTCGGACCTCGACCCTCGCCCCTTGCCTACCGCCGGAGCCGCCGGCGAAGCAGAGCGCCCAGCGCGGCGAGGCCGAGAAGGCCCAGCGTATGCGGTTCGGGCACGACGGTCAGCTTGATATCCGTCTCGCTGTAGTCGATCTGGAACGTCGTCCCGCTGACATCGAACGTCCCAAGGTCAGGCTTGCCGCTGAAGCCCCCGCTGAAGCTCGGGTCGCTGCCCATCCCGCTCACGATCACAAACGAGTCGCCCAAACCCGGTGTGTAGTTCAGATCGATGGTCAGGCTCGGGCCGGCGTCCAGATTGAGCGTGTTGTTTCCGGCGCCGCCGGTCAGGACCAGCTTGTCGTAGTCGCCGCCCAGAAACTCGTTGATCTCGATCAGGAGCGTCGCCCCGGCGCCGAGCGCCACATTGCCGTTCGCCGTCAGCGTGCCGACGCTGTTGCCGGGCGAAACCGTTCCCGTGCTTGTGACGGCGCCGACCGTGCCGATGCCGCCCAGAAGGCCGCCGTTCTCGACTGTGATCAGGCCCAGCGTGTGCGTCCCGTCGACCTTCAGCGTTGCGCCCGACTTGATCGTCGTCGGCCCGGCATGAGAACCGCCGATGCGCAGCGTGCCGACCTCGACCGTCGTCGGCCCCGTGAACGTGTTGGCGTTCGTCAGGTTCAGGAGGCCATCCCCCTTCTTCGTCAGCGCGAGGTTGTTCTCGTTGACTCCCGCGCCGCCAAGGGTACCGCCATAGAGGTTGGTCCTGCCGGCGGCGATGTTCAACGTCAGCGTATTGTTGGTCGGAACGCCGCCCACCACCCGGTTCTGAGACCCGGTCCCCAGC
>CAYXFW010000242.1:0-5157 GCA_964464305.1 uncultured Verrucomicrobiota bacterium | reverse complement strand
GGATGATCCAGCGCCGTTTCCCCCGGCTCTGCGACCGGCTGCTCGGTGCGGTCGAGCTGGCGGAGGGTGCGGATGCCCCGGGAGTGGGCTCGCCGGCGCTGCGCCGGGCGGCGGTCGAACAGGTGGCCCGCGAGGCGGCCGCCTTCGACTTCACGCGGGCGGTCGCGACGCGCGCGGCGCGGCGCACGGCCGCGGCGTGCCTGCTTCTGCTCGCGGCGATCGCGACGGCGGTCTGGCATTTCCCGCAGGCGGGCCGCAACGCGCTGCTCCGCTGGATGAATCCGCTGGCGGAGGTCGAGCGCTTCACGTTCGTGCGGATCGAGGACATGCCCGCGGAACTGATCGTCGCCCACGGCGAGCCGTTCGAGATCGCGTGCATCGTCAAGCGCGGCTCGCGCTGGACGCCGGTGCGCGCCGTGTGCCGGGTCGACAATCAGCCGCGGATCGAGGCGAAGGTGCGGGGCAACCGGGCCCTGTTCCGCGTGCCGGGGCAGACGCAGCCCGCGGCGCTGACTCTGCGGATCGGCGACGTGGCCCGGTCGATGAGGATCCTGCCCGAACACCGTCCCGCGCTGCTGGCGCTCGATGCCCGCGTGCACCTGCCGGCCTACCTGCGACGCGGGGCGCTGACGACGCCGGTCCAGGCGGGGCTCCTTCGCGTGACCGAGGGCAGCGAGGTGGAACTCGAGGGTCGCGCGAACCGCGGGCTTGCCTCCGCGACGATGCGCGGCTTGCGGCCGGTGGCGCTGTCCGTGACCGGCGCCGTGTTCCGCACGCCCCGGGCCACGCTCGACGCGCTGGCCGGGCTCGCGGTTTCCAACGACCCGCCCGGCGCCTTGTCGTTCACCTGGCGCGACACCTACCGTCTCGACGCGGCCGCTCCGTACCGCCTCAAGGTCGAGGCCGAGCCCGACGCGGCGCCGGCGCTGAAGTGCGAGGGGCTGGGCGGCTCGGTGGCGATTCTGGAGGATGAGACGGTGGAGCTGAAGGTCCGCGCCACGGACGACTTCGGCCTCGACCGCCTCTGGGCCGAATGGCGGATCGTGGCGGACGGCGCCGGCGGCCCGCCCGGGCTCGAACGCGGGGAATCCCTGGCGCAGGGGGCCCCGGATCGCGTCGAACTTGACGGCGCCTTCCGGTTCTCGCCGACCGCGCGCGGCGTGCCCGGCGACACGACCGTCGAGATCTGGGCCTCGGCGGTGGACTACAAACCCGGTCGCGCGCCGTCGCAGTCTCCGATCTACCGCATCTACATCCTCAGTCGCGCGAAGCATGCGAAGCTGCTGGAGGAGCGCGCCCAGGCCGTCCAGGCCCGCGTCGAGGAGATCAAGCGCGAGGAGGAAGGCCTGCTGGCCCGCAACCTCGAGGTCGGCGAGATGTCCGACGAACAGATCGCCGCGGAGAAGGCCGCCGCCGAACTGCGCGAAACCGAGCGCGGCGAGCGGGCGGACGCGCGGGCGCTGACGGAGATGGGCCGCGAGATGGCGGATCTCGCGAAGGAGGCGCTGCGGAACCCGGATCTGAAGGAATCGGACGTGATGGACTGGGCATCGCTCGCCGAAAAGATGGACGGCCTTGCCGCGGGGCCGATGCCGAAGGCGGCGGGTGCGATGCAGTCCGCGCAGAGCCGTCCGCAGCCCGGACAGCGCCGAGAAGCCGTGCAGGAGGCCGTGGCCGGCCAGCGCGAGATTATCCGCGGACTCGAGGAGATGATCCGCGAGGCGAACGCGTCGGCCGAAAACCTCGCGGCGCGAAGCTTCGTCAACCGGCTTCGCGAGGCCGCGGGCAAGCAGGGCGCGATGGCGCAGGCTGTCGAGGCCGGGCTGGCGCGCACGATCGGGCTGCTTCCCTCGGAATTGCCGGAAGAGGTGGTTCGGGAGGCCGGGCGTCTCAAGAACATGCAGGTCCGGAACAGCCGCGACGCGCAGTACATTCGCGACGATCTCGCCGGGTTCTTCAATCGCACGCGGAAGCAGGTCTACGAGGATATCCGCGGCGAAATGAGCGAGCCGGACGTGGTCGAGCGCATGAGTGCGACCGGCGCGATGGTGGCGGAGAACCTGGCGGGCCGGTCGATCGCCGCAAGCCGCGATCTGGAGGGAAAGCTCAACGCATGGGCCGAGCGCCTGGCGCCTGCGGAGCAGGGTGGGGGCGGCGGTGGGGGCGGCGGCGGGCAGCCGCCGCCGGTCGATCCCGAGGTGCTCTTTGGCCTGATGCGCGCCCGCGTGAGGCAGGAGAGCCTCCGCGAATCGACCCGCGAAGTGGACGCCCGGCGCGAGGGAAATCCGCGGTATGCCGAAGACGCGAAGGCGCTTGCCTCGCGTCAGAACGAGATCGAGACGGACCTCCGGAAACTGAACGACCGCGTGTCGAGGGAGGACCTGCGGCGTTTCATGGAGGGGATCGAGCAGGAAATGGTCGTCTCCCAGGCGACCCTGCGTGCACCCCAGACCGATCCCGGCGCGGTGTCGGTCCAGACCGGAATCATCGAGGAGATTGCGGCGGCACTCGAGTCCGGGTCCCAGGGGGGACAGGGTAGCCAGGAATCCTCCCCGGAGGCGATGGCGGCCCTCGCGAGGATGATGCAGATGATGCAGGGGAAGTCCGGCGGCGGAAGCCTGGCGGGCGGCACGACGTCACGGGCGAATGCGGCGGCGACGGGGCCGGGACAGGGCGGGGCGGAGGCCGAGCGCGCGGCCGGGCGCGGCGCCGGTCTCGATCCGGCCCGCCTGCCGGAGGAATTCCGGGATGCAATGCAGGGGTATTTCCATGCGATTGAAACCCAACCCTAGATGCCTTGCGCTCGCCGCGGTCGCCGGGCTGGCCCTCGTGGCCCCCGTCGCGGCGCCCGCGCAGGGTTTTGGGTCGATTCACGGCGATCCGATTCCGCCGGAGATGGACGCCGTCTACGTGCGGGGTCTCCAATTTCTCTCGCGGTCCCAGGCCTCCTCCGGAAACTGGGATGATCGCGCGGGCGAGGGCGGTGCGGGTGTGGTCGGCCTGTCCGTGCTCGCCATGCTGGCCCACGGCGACGACCCGGTCAACGGGCCGTGGGCGCCGGCGATCCGCCGGGGGATCGGCTACATCCTCGGCGTGCAGCGGAAGGACAACGGCTACATCGGCCCCTCCATGTACCACCACGGGTTCGCGACGCTGGCCCTCGCCGAGGCCTACGGGATGGTTCCCGATCCCCGTATCGGCCCGGCGCTCAAGAAGGCTGCGGACCTGATCCTCACATCGCAGGCGCTCAACCCCGCCCACGCCTGGCGCTACTCGCCCGAAGCGCGCGACGCCGACACCACGGTCAGCGGCGCGCAGTTCGTCGCGCTCGTCGCCGTGCGCAACGCGGGGATCGCCGTGCCCGACCAGGCCCTGCTGCAGGCGCTGCAGTTCTACCAGGAGTGCCAGTCGGCCGACGGCGGCATCGGCTACACGGGCCGGGACGGCGGCGGCAGCAGTGCGCGCAACGCCATCGCGGTCACCGTCGCCGCCCTTGCTCGCGAGAAGGACTCGCGATTGTTCCAGAAGACGTTCCGCGCGCTTCTGGCGGACGACGAGCGGGATGCCGGCGGCTATTTCTTCTACTACCTGTATTACGCCGCGCAGGCGTACTTCCATGCGGACATGCAGGTGTGGAAGGCGTGGAATACGCGGAATTTTGCGCGACTGGCCGAAACGCAGGGGGCGGACGGAAGCTGGACGGGGCCGAACGGACGCGTGTTCTGCACGAGCACGGCCCTGCTGTCGCTCGCCCTGAATTACCGCTTCTTGCCGATCTACGAACGATGAACTTCCCAGTCCTTTTGAAGGGTGGTGAATATGAACGGAAGAGGAATGAACATGCGGACACTTGGGATGGCGGCCTGGCTGGCGGCGGGATTCGCCTCGGCGGCGATCGTGGTCGGTCCGCCCGAGGCGCCGCCGTCGCGGCCGGCGGCGGGCGCCGCGGAAGCGGCCGACGTCTCGCCTCTGACCCCGGGTAGTGACCGGCTGACGCTGACGCAGGGCGAGTGGCTGCGCGGCGATCTGGTCGGGCTCGATGCCCCGGCGGGCCGGTTGATGTGGCGCCATCCCGATGTGCGCGAGCCGATCGCGTTCTCGGTCAAGGCGGTCTCCGAGTTTCGACTCGGGCCCCGCCGGGCGCCGCCGGCGCGCGAGTCGGGCGCGGTACGGCTGACCAACGGCGACGAGTTGGTCGGCGAGATCGCGTCGGTCGATCCCACGAATATCGTGCTGACGACCGCGTCCGCCGGACGCCTCGCGCTGCCGCGCTGCATGGTGGTCGATATCCGTCCCGGCGCCGGCGCCCTGTCGGTCCTTTACGAAGGCCCCAAGGATCTCGATGAATGGAAGCATCGCGGCGGCAATCGCACGCGTTCCTGGGAGATCAAGGATGGCGTGCTCTCGCCCCTTCAGCCCGTGCCGATCGGCCGGAGCATCGAGGCCATGCCCGACGCGGTGCGCATCGACTTCACAGCCCAATGGCGCAATCCGGGCGTCTATTTCTCCTTCTGGTTCTTTCACGAGAAGCCCGAGGAGCCGCAGGGCGATGCCTACATGATGAACATCGTCGGTGGACAGCGCGTGGATCTCCACCGGCAGCGGTTGAACGGGGGCGCGCAGAACCTGGGATCGATCGAATTCGTCCCGGACCGGGAGAAGTCCGGCGCCACCCGGTTCTCGATCCTCGCCGACCGTTCCAAGGGCAACCTTGCGTTGCTGGTGAACGGGAAGCTGCTCAAGCAGTGGAAGGACACCCGCGATTTCAAGGGGGGCGGGAAAGCCATCACGTTCATGCCGCAGGGCGGCCGGGAGCTGGCGATCTCGGAGATCCGCGTGTCCAAGTGGAACGGGATCCTTCCCCAGTTGACCGAGGGCGCCGCGGAGTCGCCGGATGACTCGATCATCCTGGCCAACGGCGACGTGATGTCCGGCACGCTCGTCGGGATCGCCGGCGGCCAGGCCTCGGTCAAGACGCCGTTCGCCGACTTGAAGATTCCGCTCGAGCGCGTGGCGCAGATCTCGATGGCGGGGGCCAAGTCCATGCGTGCGCGCCGCAAGGCCGGCGACATCCGCGCCTGGTTCGCCGGGGGCGGCCGGGTCACGTTCGATCTCAAGGCGATCGCCAAGGGCCGCCTCGAGGGCTCGAGCGAGAAC
>CAYXFW010000241.1:0-5160 GCA_964464305.1 uncultured Verrucomicrobiota bacterium | reverse complement strand
GACGGCAGCGGAATCGGGCGGGCGGTCTCCGGTGCGGTCGGTACCCAGACGGTCATCTCGTTCGGGCCGCGGTGGCACCAGACGTTGTACGGGATCGCAGTCACGTCGACGGGCGTCGTTGCGATGCCGCCGGTTTCGGTGCGGCGCGACGAGAGGCCCTTCCCGAGCAGGACGGTGACTCCGCCGAGCAGGCCGGCGCGGGGCTCCGGCGCGAGGGGTGCGTCCGCCGGCAGCGCGAGGTCCAGCACGCGGCGGTCGGGATGGTCCGCGCCTTCGAGGCAGTAGACGAGGGGTCCGCGTTCGATGGCCATGCGTCCCGCATTGTCCTTCACGGCCCCGTGCGAGATCACGCGGCGCGCGGGCATGGGCAGGTTGAGCTCGACCACGTCGCCCTTCGTCCAAACCTTGGACACCTTCGCATAGCCCTTGACCAAGGGTTGGAAATTCACGGCCTTTCCGTTCACGGTCAGCGTCGGCGCAGGGGCGTCGGGGCCGGCGTAGCGGTAGAGGTCGCCCGGAACCGGCCGGTTGAGCGCCCAGCCGGGGATGCGGACCATCAGGGCGAATTTGGCGGTCTTCTCCGGGTCGATGGCGATCGCGATGCGGCCGTCCCACGGGTAGCGCGTGGTCTGCGTGACACGCACCCGGGCGCCCGCGACCTCGACATCGGCGCGGCCGGCGTCGAAGAGGTTCACGTAGAGCCGGTCGCCGGCGGTCGCGTAGAACCAGCCCTGCAGCGAGGGCATGATGCGGACAACGTTCACCGGGCAGCACGAGCAGCCGAACCAGGGCTGGCGTTCGCTGCTGCCGTGGTTGAACCGGGTGTGGCCGTCGGATTCGAGCGGGTTGGGATAGAAGAAGCGGTCGCCCGTCAGTGCCACGCCGGAGAGGTAGCCGTTGTAGAGGATGCGTTCGATGACGTCGGCGTACTTCGCGTCCGCGTGGAGCAGCAGCATCCGGTGCGTGAAGAGCGCGCCGGAGATGGCGGCGCAGGTTTCGTTGTAGGCGGTGGCGTTGGGCAGTTCGTAGGCGTCGCCGAAGGCCTCGCCCTTGGGCCGGGCGCCGAGGCCGCCGGTGAGGTGGATCTTCCGCGAGACGATGTCCTCCCAGAGCGCATCGCACGCCGCGCGGAAGGCCCCGTCGCCGGTCAGGGCGGCGTAGTGGGCCATCGCGGTGTAGAGGTAGCCGGCGCGGACGGCGTGGCCGACGGCCTCGGTCTGCGCGGCGACCGGCACGTGGTCCTGTGCGGCGGGGCCGTAGAGCTTGTGGGTCTCCGGCCGCCCGCGGAGGTCCAGCAGGTACTTCGCGGTGTCGAGGTACTTCCGTTCGCCCGTGGCCTCGAAAAGCCGCAGCAGGCCGATCTCGATCTCCTCGTGCCCCGAGGGCAGGCCCATGCCGCCGGGTTTCCAGAGCGAGGCGATGAGGTCGGCGTTGCGGCGCGCGATCGCCAGCAGGTTGGTCTTGCCGGTCGCGGTGTGGTGCGCGACAGCGGCCTCGTACATGTGCCCGACGTTGTAGAGCTCGTGGCTCGCCCCGAGGTTGGACCAGCGTGCCTTCCCGGACATGCCGGGCATCTTTACCGGCGGGAACAGGCGGCGCGCGGTATAGAGGTAGCCGTCCGCCTCCTGCGCGGCCGCGAACGTGGCGATCAGGCGGTCCAGGTCGCGGTCCAGCGCCGGGTCCGGGCGGATCGCGAGCGAGTAGGCGGCGCCCTCGACGATTTTGAAGACGTCGGAATCGTTGAACGGAATGCCCTCGAATGGTCCCGGTTCGAGCCCCCCGGCGCGCGCGAAGTTGGCGATGCGGCCGGTTTCCTCGGACTTCTTGAAATCGTAGGGGAGGGTCGACGCCCGGTTCGTCTCGATCCGCGGTTGCCAGAAGCCCTCGAGCGCCACCCGCGTGAACGGGACCGGTCGCAGGGGCTCCGCGTCGTCCGCCGCCCATGCACCCAAGGCCACAGCACCCACCGCCAGGATGACGATCCTCATCGGAACCTCCGTCCGGGCCACTCCCGCCCGGGCCCTGTCTACGCTCTCTGTCCCCCCGGGGCAAGCGCCGAAGAGACGTGCGCGGGGGCTTCGAAAACCGGTTTTGGATGAATATTCTCGAATTGGCAATGTTTTTCAGGGCACTTGGTTATGCCTTTTCCGCGGGATCTGGCGTCGGTTTTGCTGGATTCATGGTCCTTTTTCGCGTACCTTGCACGCCCTTTTTTAGGCTATGGGAAAGAACCGGTTCAAATGGATGGCGGGCGCGTGGGCATCGGTCTTGATGCTCGCTGCAGGCGTTGCGCACCCCGCAGAGGCGGCGGTCGCGACGACGGCGGTCGCCCGGGAGCTCCCGGCCCGCGAAGTCGGAATTTTAGTTGACGTCGGACGGGAGTACGGGCTCTCCGGAGACTCCCTCAAGCTGCTGCTTGTGATCCGGAAGATCGAGAACGGCGGACCGGGCGTCGAAATGGGCGTCGGCTCGAACTTCCCCGACCACCGGGCGCGTCGCCACGCCGGCGATCCCGACCGGAGCCTGCGCACCCAGGCCCGCTGGGCCGCCGGGACCATCCGCGACCGCTACACCGGCAACCTCGAAACGTTCGCGAAGCGCTACTGCCCCCCCAAGTGGCGCCACTGGACCGCGCTCGCCCGCCACTGGATGACCCGCGGCTGAGGGCGGACGGAGGGGTGTCCTCCACGGGCATCCCATCGAGGGTCTCGATACCGTTTCCTGGAGGGCCGCGTTCCACCGCGGCCGTGTGTATTCGCGCTTCCGGCTTGCGCATGACCAACCTTGACGCCCAAGCGCGCGCAGGGTACTTCCCGGATTGTGAAACCTCCCATCGTAGGCCTTCTTTTCCTTCTGGGAGTCGACGCGTCTGCCGCGCCGATGGTCCCGACGGAGGGGCCTACGCGCGAGGAGGCTGGGGCTGCCTTGCGCCGCGGCGTCGAGTTCTTCCGCACGAAGGTCGCGGTCGAGGGCTCCTATCTCTGGGCCTACAGCGAGGATCTCGCGAAGCGGGAGGGCGAGGGCGTTGCGAGGGAGACCGTCGGCTGGGTCCAACCGCCGGGCACGCCGTCGGTCGGCATGGCGATGCTCGACGCCTGGGAAGCGATGGGCGACCGCTTCCATCTCGACGCGGTCCTCGAGACCGCGCGCGCCCTGATGCGCGGGCAGCTCCAATCCGGCGGCTGGGACTATTCGATCGAGTTCGATCCGGTCCTCCGCGCGAAGTTCGCCTACCGGGACGGCGGCACGGCCGCGGGACGGAACGTGTCGACGCTGGATGACGACACCACGCAGGCGGCCGTGAGATTCCTGCTCAGGGCGGACCGCGCCTGCGGCTTCACGAACGAAGCCATCCACCGGTGCGTGACGGGCGCCCTCGAGGGCCTGCTCGCCGCACAGTATCCCAACGGCGCCTGGCCGCAGCGCTTCGCGGGGCCGCCGGAGGCCGCGAAGTTCCCCGTGAAACCGGCCTCGTACCCGGACTCGTGGTCGCGCGAATGGGTGAAAGGCCGGAACTACGCAGCCCATTACACCTTCAACGACGATGCATTGGCGGACGCGATCGACATCCTGTTCGAAGCGTCGCGCGCGCTCTCCGACCCGGCGGCCGGCGCCGGTGCGCAACGCCTCGCCTCCGCCTGCCGCGCCGCCGCAGAGAAGGCCGGCGGCTTCATCCTGCTCGCGCAGATGCCCGATCCGCAGCCGGCGTGGGCGCAGCAGTACGATGCGGACATGCATCCGGCATGGGCGCGCAAGTTCGAGCCGCCGGCCATCACCGGCGGCGAGTCGCAGGGGATCCTCAGGGCCCTCCTGCGCCTCTATCGCGAGACCGGCCAGCGGCGCTTCCTCGAGCCCGTCCCGCGGGCGGTCGACTACCTTCGCCGCTGCCGCCTGCCGGATGGCCACCTCGCGCGCTTCTACGAGTTGCGAACGAACACGCCGCTCTATTTCACGAAAGACTACCGTCTGGTCCACGACGACCGCGATCTGCCGACGCACTACGCGTTCAAGATCGACGACGGTCTCGACCGGATTGCCCGCGACCACGAGAAGCTCGTCCGGGAGACATGGAAGGCGCCCTCGGATGCCCGGAAACCGCCGAAGCTCGACGAGGCGACACGCGCGCAGGCGGCGGCTGCGATCGCTGCGCAGGACATCCGGGGCCGTTGGGTTGAGGACGGCGGCCTGAAATACAACGAGCCGAAGAACCCGTCCGAACGCGTGATCCTCAGCGAGACCTTCATCCGGAACGTTCGCGCCCTGTCCCGATTCCTCGCCGCGACGAAGCCTGCGCCGTGAGGGAACGGGAGCACCTCGGATCGCACGGATTCCACGGATGAAAACAATGGCAGGAGGCAGGGGTCTCTGTCATCCTTCCCGGCCCGTGCCCTCGGGGCGTCTCCCTCTGCCGGCATCCGTGCAATCCGCGGAATCCGTGGTGGCCTTTCCGGGAGGAAATCTCACGTCGCCGGGACGCCGAGGGCTTCGACGTCGGCGCGCATGCGGGCCAGCGTGGCGGCGTCGAGCACCAGGCCGCCTGCCTTCGCATTTTCGAGCACCTGGGCGACCTTGCGGGCGCCGCACAGCGCGATCGTGAGGCCCGGCTGGGCGACAGTCCACGCAATGACGAGTTGGCCCAGCGTGCAGGCATGCGCGGCGCACAGGTCCTTCCATCCGCCAAGCATCGCGAGCACGCGGGCGCGGTTGGCGGGGAGGAACCACGGGATCCGGTTGCGGAATTCGTCGGCGCCGAAGGTGCGGTCCATGCCGATCTTCCCGGTCAGCAGGCCTTGCTCCAGCGGCGAATAGGCGAGGATCGCCACGTTGTTCCGGAGGCAGTAGGGGAGCACGTCGGCTTCGATGGCGCGGTCGAGCATGCTGTAGCGCGGCTGGCAGGCGCTCAGCTCGCCCGCGGCGCGGTAGGCGTCCATGTCGGCCGCCGTCGCGTTGGATACGCCGATGGCGCGGATCTTGCCCTGGGCGCGGAGATCCATCAGGCAGGCCATCGTGTCGGCGATGGGCGTCTTCTCGGGTTCGATGGCCTGCCAGTGCGTCTGGTAGAGATCGATGCGGTCGACCCCGAGACGGCGCAGACTCTCCTCGACCTCGATCCGGATCGTGTCGGGCCGCAGCGAGCGCCGGATGGTATGCGTTCCCATC
>CAYXFW010000240.1:0-5172 GCA_964464305.1 uncultured Verrucomicrobiota bacterium | reverse complement strand
CGAAAAGCCCGAGGACGTCATCGGCAAGGACGACCACGCCATGGCGTGGCGGGAGCATGCCGGGAAGTACCGCGACGACGACCAGACGGTCATCCGAAGCGGGGAAGCCAGGCTCCTTTTCGAAGAAACGCATGCTTCACGCACGGGAGAACGGGAACACCTGCTCGTCAGCAAGCTCCCGCTGCGGGATGCCCGTGGCGCCATCGTCGGCCTGCTGGGGACGTACGAGGACATCACGGACCTCAAGCGGGCGGAGGAGGCGCGGGAGCACCTTCAGGCGCAGTTGAACCAGGCCCAGAAGATGGAGTCCGTCGGCCGGCTGGCCGGCGGCGTGGCCCACGACTTCAACAACAAGCTCCAGGTCATTCTGGGCAGTGTGGAGTTGCTCCTGGAGAAATTGCCGCCCGACGACACCTCCCGGCCGGTCCTTCTGGAAGTCCAGACGGCCGCCCGACGCTCCGCCGATCTCACCCGTCAATTGCTGGCCTTCTCGCGGAAGCAGGCGATCTCGCCGGTGGTGCTGGATCTGGGCGAGGCGGTCGCGAGCAGCTTGAAGATGCTCGGCCGGCTGATCGGGGAGAATATCCGGCTCAACTTTGCGGCGTCGACCGATCTCTGGCCCGTTCTCATGGACCGCGGCCAGTTGGACCAGATCCTGGCCAATCTCGCCATCAACGCGCGCGATGCCATCCCCGGCTCCGGGACCATCTCCATCGAGATCGTCAACCGGACGCTTCGTGACGACGACTGCCGGGACCGGCCCGACTTCGTCGCACCGGGCGATTTCGTGACGCTGACGTTTCGCGATGACGGCGAAGGAATGCCCGCGGATATCCTGGCGCATATCTTCGAACCCTTCTTCACCACCAAGGACGTGGGCAAGGGCACCGGGCTCGGTTTGGCCACGGTCTATGGCATTGTCAAACAGAGCGGCGGCGCCATCTCGGCCGAGAGTGAACCGGGCCGGGGCACGGCCTTCACTCTTCATCTGCCGCGCTCGCAGGCCGGCGTACGCGCCTCCGGAGAGGAACCCGCAGCGCGGATTCCCGCGGGGACCGAGACCATCCTGCTGGCCGAGGACGAGACGGGGGTCCTGGATCTCGTCCGGAGGACGCTGACGCAGCAAGGCTACAAGGTGCTGGCGGCATCCTCGCCCCGCCTGGCGTTGAAGATGTGCGAAGCGCACGCGGAACCGATCCACCTGCTCCTCACCGACGTGATCATGCCCGTCATGAACGGCACGGCGCTGGCGGAGCGCGTCCGGGAGCTTCGGCCCGGCATCCGCGTTCTCTTCATGTCCGGCTACACCGCGGAGACGATGCAGCATGCGGTCCGGCTTCCCGAGGACCTTCACGTGCTGCAAAAACCGTTCAGCCGGGCGGATCTTGCGCAACGTGTCCGCGATGTTCTGGACTCCCCACCACCGCCCTGTCCCCGCCCGCCGGCCGGCTGAGGGACGCATCCCGCGGGGCTTGCCCATCGGGCCCGGGTCTGGGACAAGTGCCGCATGACAACCAAGACGATCGCGCTGGCCCTGGCGGGCGGGTTCCTGTGCGTACCCGGATGGGCGGGACCGGCCCACGATACGGCGTTGCCGCCGCTGCCACCCGAGGGTCGGCCGCTGGCGGAACGGTTCGCAAATCCGCCGGGATCCTCCCGCATCCTGCGCATCCTTCACAAGCAGCCGGACGACCCTGCCGCGCAGGACGCCCAACTGCGGAAGCTGGCGGAGCAGGGCTTCGGCGGCTTTGCCGGGAACGTGTCGTTCGATGGATATGTGGACGACGACTCCAAGTGGCCCGCATTCCTCCGCGGCGCACGCATGGCAAAAGCCGCGGGAATGTCGCTGTGGCTCTACGACGAGTGCGGCTATCCGTCCGGCAGCGCGCGCGACCTGACGCTGAAGGGCCATCCCGAGTGGGCCGCGCGGGGTCTGCTCGTCGCCGTGACGAACGTCGGCGGCGGCGAGGTCGTGCTCGATCTGCCGCCGGGAACCCTCGTCGGAGCCACGGCCCTGCCGGTGCGCGACGGTGCGGTCCGGTTGGACAAGGCACGGGACCTCGCGGGCTCCGTGGCGGACGGCCGCCTGCGCTGGCAGGCGCCGGCCGGCGAATGGACGGTCGTCGCGATGACCGACGACCTGATCTACGAGAGCACCCATGCCGCCATCAGCCTCGCGTTCAAGAAGCCCTGCATCAACCTCCTGATGCCCGAAACGACCGCGCGCTTCCTCGAGGTCACGCACGAGCGCTACGCCGCGCGGCTCGGCCCGGACCTTGGGAAGTGGTTCGTCTCGACGTTCACGGACGAGCCGTCCTTGATGAACCTCTGGTTCCGGCCGATGCCCTACCGCGTGCTGCCGTGGTCGTCCAACCTGTCCGGCGAGTTCCGGAAGCGCCGTGGCGCCGACCTGTTGCCGCTGCTGCCCGCCCTTGTCGTTGAAGCCGGCCCGCGCGGCGCGAAGGCGCGCTATGATTTCTGGAACACGGTCGCGGACCTTGTCTCGGAGAACTACTTCGGCCAGATCCAGACGTGGTGCCGCGCCCACGGCCTCGCCTCGGGCGGCCACCTCCTGATGGAGGAGAGCCTTGCGGGGCACGTGCCGCTCTACGGCGACTTCTTCCGCTGTGCGCGGCGGCTCGACGCGCCCAGCATGGACTGCCTGACCAGCCTCCCCTCGGAGGTGCCGTGGTACGTCGCGCGGATGATCGACAGCATCGCCTGCCTCGAGGGACGGACCGTCGCGATGAGCGAGGCGTCCGACCACTCCCAGCGCCACCGTCCCGAGGGCGACAAGCGCCCGGTGCGCATCGTCACGGAGGACGAGATCCGCGGCTCCCTCAACCGCCAGCTCTGGGGCGGCATCGGCACCTTCACGAGTTACTACCGGTTTCAGGATCTCGACGATGCGCAACTCCGCCGGCTCAACGAGTGGGTCGGGCGCTGCGCGACGCTTCTCGCCGGCGGACACCAGGTCGCGGATATCGCGGTGCTCTATCCCATCGAGAGCCTCTGGCCGAAGTTCGTCCCGGCCCTGCGCGGCGCGACCGATGTGCCGGAGATCCGGCGCATCGAGGCCGTCCTGCGCGAGGTGCGAAACACGCTCTACGCCGCCGGCCGCGACTTCACATTCGTCGACGCGCGGGCGCTGGCGGAGGCGAAGGTGCGGGACGGCGCGCTGGTGCATGGCCCGCTGCGCTGGCGCGCGGTCGTGCTGCCGGCCGCCGACACGCTGCCGATGGCGGCGTGGAAGAACCTCGCCGCGTTCCAGCGGGACGGCGGCATCGTGATCGCCGTCGGCGCCCGGCCGGCCAACAGCGAGTCCCGTTTCCCGGACCCGCGGGTGCAGTCGCTCGCCGGCGCCCTGCTCGGCGCGGGCGAAGGCCCGGCCATGACCGGAACCGGATCCGGCGGCGCGGGCGTATTCCTGCCGGAGGGCTTGCTCTCGCTGCTGCCGCGTGCGCTCGACTCGTTGATCGAACCCGATGCCTTCGCCGGTGGGACCGGCTCGCCGGTCCGCACCACGCACCGGCGGGTTGCGGACCACGACGTCTATTTCGCGATCAACGACTCCGCCGCCCCATGGGAGGGCGGGATCCGCTTCCCCGGCCGCGGCGTGAACGAAATGTGGGATCCTGCGACGGGCTCAACCACCGTCCTGACGAACGGCGCCAGCGTGCCGCTGAAGCTGGGCCCCTACGGCGGCATGCTGTTCCGTGCGGCGTCCATCGACGCACCGCGGCGGCGGGGCGGCACGGCGGGGCCGGCGCCGGCTCTCGTCCGCACCGCGCTGCCGGCCGTGACGCCGGTCTTCGGCAAGGACTCCGCCGTGCACGTGACGCTGGCCGGCGACGCGATCGCGGGTTGGCGCGCGGCCTCGACCACCTCCGTCGACAAGGCGGACACGCATCTCTTCATGTCCTTTGAGTTTCCGCAGGGACTCGATCTGCGGGCGGCCGACGGGCTCGCCGTCGAATCCTCAACCCCCGCAATGCCCCAGGCGGGCGTCGAACTGCTCGCCCTGATCCGCACCCGCAACGGCGCCGACTACATCGCCGGCACCGGGCGCATGCTCAGCACGCCGGGACCGGCCACGATCTACATGACCTTCGATCGCATGCATCGCGCGGGCTGGTCGAAGCCGGGGCCGGATGGGTTGGATCCCGCACAAATCGCCGCCATCAAGTTCGGCTGGGGCGGCCATCCGGGAACGGCGGGGGAAAGAATCGAGTTCACGGTGAAGCCGCCCGAGTCGTTTGCCTTCGGCCCGGTCCGATAGCGCCCGCGAAACCCGGCGGGGCCGCGACCGTGCGGGCCGCCGAGTCGGATGGTCAGCCCTGCCAGTCGGTGTCGTCGACCGTCGTCTTGAAATCGGCCGTGACGAGATCCGGAACCTCGCCGTCCACCGCACCGGCCTTCGGGGGCTTGCCCACGTAGACGAGGCCCTTCATCGGGCACTTCTCGATGGCCAGCTCGGTGGCCTCCATGTTCGAGGGATCGTACTCGTCGTAGTTGATGACCGGCAGGTTGTCGACACCGAACGCGAAGAGGGGGCTGCGCTTGGCGCAGGCCTTGCAGCCGATGCAGCCGGTCGTGCAGACGTCCTTGACCTCCCGGCCGAAGTCCTTGTTCGAACAGCCGACCACGAGCATGCGCTCCTGCTTGAAGGGCACCATCGTGATGATGTTGCGCGGGCAGACGCGGGCGCAGGCGCTGCAGCCGGTGCACTTCTCGTAGTCGACGGTCGCAAGACCGTCCACGATGTGGATCGCATCGAACGTGCAGGCGCGGACGCAGTCGCCGAGCCCGAGGCAGCCGTAGGTGCAGCCCTGCACGCCGGAGAGGATGTTCGCGGCGGAGCAGGACCGCTCGCCGGTATAGGCCGTGCGTTGAAGACGCTGCTCCAGCGTGGCGCGGCAGTGAACGACCGGGCGCTTGGGCCAGGACTGTTTCACGTCGACCCCGAGGATCCCGGCGAGCTTGGCCGCGCAAGAGGCTCCGCCCACGGGACACTTGTCCACCGCCTCGCCCTGAAGGACCACGGCCTCGGCATAGCTCGCACAGCCGACGTAGCCGCAGCCGCCGCAGTTCGCGCCGGGCAGCGCGCCGTTCACCGCCTCGACCCGCGGGTCGACTTCGACGTGAAACGTCCTGTTCGCCCAGCCCAGAACG
>CAYXFW010000239.1:0-5181 GCA_964464305.1 uncultured Verrucomicrobiota bacterium | reverse complement strand
CGCCCTGCAGCCGGATCCGGCGGATCCCGAGCGGCTCGAGGTAGGCCTTGTAGGCGTCCCAGTCGGCGAGATCGCGGTCGAGCGTCTCGCAGCCGAGCGACCACATGGACGTGCCGATCTCCTTCACGCTCTTCGGCTTGAGGGTTCCGATCTTTTTCCAGTCGATTTTCAGCGCGGTCTGCACGCGCGTCGGCGTCGTGTCGAGCAGCGCGACCGTGGGCGCGCGCGGCTTCATGTCGGAGAAGAAGCGCGCGGGCCGCAGGAACTGCTCGGGGTGCAGCGCGGCTGCGGTCAGCCGGACCTCGTCCAGCCAGCCGTCGAGCCCGCGTCCGAAGACGAGCGCACCGTCGTCGTACACCAGCGGCCCCTTCGTGGCACCGCCGCCGCAGCGCGTGTGATTGACGTAGAGGGCGACGGCGCGCGATGCCGGGTCGAAGGTCAACGCCACATGGTGCCACTCGCCGTCCGCGAGCGAGCCGCTCGATCCGATCGACTGGTTGAACCCCTCCCCGCTCTTCGAATCCGCGCCCGGCTGCGTGTCGAAACGCGCGCGGAGGGTGCCCTGCGGGTCGATCGAGAGCGACCAACTCGCCCCAGTCTGCCCGTTGCGCCGCTTGCTCGCGATGAGCGCGTGCCGAGGCGACTGGCGGCCCATCTTTACGAACGCCTCGACGGTCAGCCCGGGCGTGCGGAGCCGTGCGTCGGCACCGTCGACCGTCACCTCGCCGCCGACCGGGCTTCCGACGCCGCCCACGGGCTCGTGGACGAAGCGCAGGGAGCCCCGGTTCGCCGGGTTCGCCGGGGCGAAGGTCGATCCGTCCCAGATGTTCGTGCCCGGCGTGCCCGCATCGAACTCCGGCGGGACGCCCTTCTCGAACACCCCGGCCCTGCCCGCGGGCACATCGCCTCCCGCCAGGTCGCCATCGAACCGCCAGTGCCCCGCCGCCGCGCCGGCGGCCAGTCCCGCGGACAGCGCGGCAATGAGATATGCCGACAGGAATCGCTTCATGGCTTCACTCCAATGGCTTTGCCGCGACGACGTCCGTCCGCCCGCGAATCCGCACGGCGATCCGGCAGCATCCGTCACGCTCCTCGACGCCCGTCACGGCCATCGCGTCCGTCCTTACGCCCTCGAGCAGCGCCTTCGGCACGACGAGGGTCCGGCGCGATTCGGCGGCAACATCCCCCGGCAGGAGCGACAGCCGTGCCAGGCGACCGCCCGAGACCGTAACCTCCGCCAGCAGGTCGCCGTGGCAGGCGAGCTTGAAGGCGTAGTCCGTCCACTCGTTGGGGACCGCGGGCGCGATGCGCACCTCCCCGCCCCGGCACTGCACGAGCATCTGGTTCAGCGCATAGACAAAATTCCCCGATGCGGTCGCGAACCACGGGCGCATGGAGACGTTCGCCTCGTTGATCTCGAACAACTCGCCAAAGCAGCCCGCTCCCTCCGCTGCCTCGCGAAGCAACGTGGCCGGCTTGGCCGTGTCGCCCAGCATCGCCAGCGCCGATGCCATCCAGCCCGCATACCACGCGCAAACCGATTGGCCCATCGGATACATGTTCCCGGACACTTTGCCATGGGCCACGAAATGATGGACGGCGTTCCGCTGCAGCGCGTCGGTCGCATCGAACAGCGGATACGGGAACAACCCGCCCAGCGAGGCCACGCTTTCTTCCGTGCAGCCTGCATACGGCACGTAGCGGTCGCCTTCCCGCGGCAGGGACTCGCGCAGTTTGGCCGCCGCGTGCCGCCAGGCGGCAGCTTCCGCGCCGTCGGCCTTCAGCAGCGCGGCCGCACCGGCCGCGGATTCCAGCGTATAGATCGCGCCACAGGAGGTCATGAAGGGGTTCTGCCGCGCCGGTCCCAGCCGCTCCAGATCGGTGCATTTGCCGATGAACATCCCCCCGTCCGGCGACGTGTAGACCATCGTGGCGAGAAAGAACCGCGCGCATTCCCTGAGGACCGGATACCCAATCTTCTCCAGGTATGTCAGGTCGCTCGTGTAGAGGTAGTGGAACCACGCGGCGAGGGCGACGTTGGACATGTGAAAGACATGGTCCATCCAGAAACCGGGCGGCGCCGCTTCGGTGCCGTCCTCCAGCGTTTCCCACGGATAGCGCGCGCCGTACACGCCCGGTTTGCCATAGTGGCCGTTGCGATCGAGCGCGACCTTCAGTCCCGCATGACGGAATTCGGGGCCGCGCCGCGCGATGTCGCGATGATTGCTGCTGACGAGCGCCTGGTAGCAGAACATCTCGTCCCAGCCGAAGAAGCGCCCGGCCCAGTGCGTGTTGAAGAGTCCGACCGGGAACGACCATCGCGTCGCGTTCGCCCGCAGATGGTACTGGGCCGTGGTGTAGACCCGCTCCAGCCGCGCGTCGGGGAGACGCACGTAGGACTCGTCCCAGTACGCCGCCCACGCCTCCGTGTGGCGGGCGAGCAACCCGTCGCAGCCGGCCTGCCGCACCGAGGCTTGAATCGTCGCGGCGCGGGCGGAAAAGTCCTCGCCGTCCATCGAATCCGCGAAGAGAACGTAGAACGTCTGCTCGACCGGTTTCGCCGCATCGAGCGTGAACTCGGACGTCAACGCGACGGCCTGCCGGTCGATCGCAGCGATCACGGGCTTGTCGGAGAACACCGAAACCATGCCGTCGCACGCACGGTGGGCGTCCGCATGGAAACGGAACTCCGCGCCCGGGGCCGCCGCGTTCCACGCGCAGGAGGAGGTCATGCGCCGCGGCGTGCGGTTCTCGTTGCCCGCAGGCGTCAGCTGGTAGCGGAACGTGGAGCGCACCGTGCGGGTTCCCGGAACGGTCGACGCGATGCGGCGCCTCGCCACGACAAGATCCCGCCCCAGCGGCGTGAAGACGGTCGTCTCCACGGTCAGGCCCCGTTCGTAGATGTTGCTGCAGATCGTGACCGCCGCACGCGTGTCGAGTGTCTGCGACCACGCCACCGGCGCCCCGCACGCCTGGCCGTCGGCGTCCAGCGCCCATTCGAAGTGGCCGAACGGCACGAGTTGGTCGTTGGGCGGCCCGTAGCGACGGCCGGCCCACGCGATGCCGGGCGTCATGCGGCAATAGGCCCGCTGGGTCTGACCTCCCAGATAGTCCAGCAGCATGCAGAGACTGCCATTGCTGATCAGCGGCGGAACATACCCTGCCGGCAGCGGCCCCGGGCCGCCACTCACCACGCTGCGAAATCCATCGTCTGCCGCCGCCGACAGCATGGCCGTGACGAGCGCCGTGCAGATCGAGATCGACAGGCGGCCGGGGTTCACGACACGACGCTTCCTGGCGGTTCGTTTCACTTGCCCAGAACCACGCGACGGACGGCCTTCAGATACGCCCCCTCCGGATCGTCCTTGCACGGCACGAGCCAGCCGCCCTCGCCGATTTCGTTCCACGCGTAGATCAATGCCAGCCGGTCCTTGGTCGCCAGCTCCGGGTTTGCCTCCATCCACTGCGCCATCTTCGTCAACATCCCGCCAAACGCTTCGGGTGTGCCTTGGTCGTAATACCACGAGATCGTCGAGCCTTTCGGTCCGAGGCCGCCGATTCCTTCCCAGGGCCGGCGGTCCCATCCCTGCGTCGCCACCGGAATGAACGGCTGGCCGGGCGTGCCCTGCCATGCATGGATGTTTGCCTCGACCAGTTCCTCGTAGGAATGTCGCTCGGAGCTCTTGCTGGCCCACGTCCCCTTCGGTGTCACGTTGTAGTGCGTGCGCATTGAAAACCCGTCTTCCGGCTTGCCGCCGGCGCACCCTGTGACCGCCACGCCGGGGAGGCCCGCCTTGCGCGCCGCTTCCTGCAGGTAGGCCAGCCCCTCCTTGTCGGCGCCTCGCGGCGAGAAGATCACAAGCAGCGGTTTGCCCTCCACGCGGAGATAGCTCGGATGCTTGAACAGCGTCAACCAATAGTCGGCCGCCTGTTTCCATGCATCCAACCCGATGATCTCGTATCCGCCGTGATTCGCCACCAGCAGGCAGAACTCCATCCGCTTGTTGTTCTTCGCCTGCATGAAGAGCTGCATCGGCCGGTGCTTCGGATCGTCATCCAGGGCCTTGAGGTTGAGCGGCCCCCTGTTGTCGTGCCAGTACCAGCAGAAGGAGAAGAACGCCACGCCATGGTCCGCCGCGAGGGCGATCTGCCGTTCCATCAGCTCCGGCGTGTCGTCGCGCCAACCCCAGACCGGCGTGCGGCCCGCGAATTCCGTCGCCAGCCTCTTGGTGAAATGCGTCGGCATCCCCCGGGCCCACGCGTTCTCCGGCGTGCCGTCGTCGAACGCGCTCTTGCCCGCCCAACCGGCGAAGTAATACGCGCCGAGTTTCATGCGGGGCCTGGCCTCCTGCCCACCGGCAACCTGAACCGCCACCAGCGCCAGCAAGGCGATCCCCAGAATGCGTCCCGTATACGTTCCCAGCATCTTCATGGCCGTTCGTCCCTTTCCGGTTGCCTGCGCATTTTTCTTCCAGTTGGTTTGCGACATCTTGGGCGTCTTCCCCACCGATTCATTCCTTGAACCACATTTCCAGCAGGCGGCCGATGATCTGGCAGCCGCGGGCGTTGGCGTGGACAGCATCGCCCATGAACCAGCCGGGCGTCTTCCCGCTGCCCTGGATGCAGGCCCACCAGGGACCGGTCATATCGAAGAAGGCGCACTTCTCTTCCGCGGCCACCTTCTGCATGGCGAAGCGGAAATTGTCGGTGGTCGTGTCGATCTCGCGGGTGAACGTCCGGATGTGCTCGTCGCGCACGGCGCCGAAGACAGGTGTCAGAAGCAGGACCTCGGTGTCCGGCTTCTTCGCGCGCACCTGCCGGATCACGGACCGGACCGCCTCGGCGTCCCCGCGGTTGGAGATGCCGCCGATGACGAGCAGGTCGGGGTTGTGCGCGAGCACGTAGTCCTGCACGCGGTTCTCCTCGCGGTAGTACGTGCATCCGGTCGAGCTCCGCAGCGAGGCGATCTTGACGATCTTGCACTTCGGATAATCGCGCATCAGCAGAAGCTCGAACGACGAGCCGGACGTGTTGCCCATGATGCTGTCGCCGAGCAGCACCATGCGAAGCTCTCCGCCGTCGCGCAGCCGGCTCATGGTCTTCGGGATGTTCGCGAAGCGGCCCGCGGGCGGGACGTACTTGATCGGATCCATCGCCGCGTAGATGGCGTCGATCTTCGCC
>CAYXFW010000238.1:0-5181 GCA_964464305.1 uncultured Verrucomicrobiota bacterium | reverse complement strand
AACCCGGAAGCACGAAACGGGCACGATGCGGGATTCAAGGGCTGCGACGCACCACTCCTGCCGGCGGTCGTTTGAGAATTTCGAATTGCCATTTGAAATTTGCTTCGTGCTTCGGAATTAGAATTTCGTGCTTCCGGCGGTGGCCGGCAGGCTCGCCGCTGCGATGGCCTGCCCGTGGCGCTTGTCCTTCTCGTCCGGCGTGCGGAGACGGACGGTCTCGGCCAGCGACGGGAACTCGGCCTTGAGCACGCGGGCGGCCTCGGACAGGATCATCTCGCCGCCCGGGCCCGACGTCACGCGGCCGAGGATCAACAGGTTGCGCAGCGGGTAGAAGTCCGCGAACCGCGCGATGGCGTAGCCGAAACAGACGCCGATGGACGCATAGATGCGCCGCGCCCGATCGTCGCCCGCCTTCATGAGCCGCTGCACATCGACCAGCCGTTCGGCGAAAGGCATCTCCTTCGCGTACTCGATCCCGGCCCTGGCGGCGAGCCGCGCGACCCCCTGCTGGCAGAAATACTGCACCGCGCAGCCGATGTCGCCGGACCATTCGTCCGCCGGCGCGCCCGGGCGGTAGTCGACCGGAACGAACGCCAGTTCGTTGAGCCACGTCGTGATGTGGCCCTCGGCGTCGCACCAGCCGGCGGCGACGCTCGTGCCCATCGAGATGCCGAGGACCGCGTTGTCGTTCAGCGACATCGAGCCGGCGAGCGCCGTGACCTCGCCGTCGTTCGCGACCTCGAACGGCACGTTGTTCCATTCCTTCCGGAGGGTGTGAAAGACCGGGCGGATGTGGCGGTCGAAGTCCTCCCGTGAAACGCCGCGGAAGAGCGACGCGACGCGCGGCTCGTTGTTGACCAGGACTCCCGCCGAACTGCCGCCGATCGCATCGACCCGCGGAAGGTGCGCGGCGGCGCGCTGGATCGTATCGCGGATGCCGTCGATGTGGTAGTGGGGGTCCTTCTGGAAATACGGATCCCAGGCGACCTCCTCCGAATGGACCACCCGGCCGTCGATCAGCGCCGCGCACTTGCGGTCGCTGCCGCCGAGATCGAAGCCGATGCGGCAGCCGTCCAGATTCCGGCCGAGGGCCACCGCGGGATCCCGCGCGGGCGGCAGGTCGGCGTCGGCGCAGGCCCGGATCGAAATGGGTTCGAGGAAGACGCGACGCCCGATCAGGTCCACGTCGAAGGCCCGCGCGCCCGCGTCGGTGTAGATCGCGGCCAGTGCCACCGCGAGCGGGTCGCACCCGGCGAGGAGAATGCGCGGGGCGCCCTTCATCCAGAGCAGGAACTTCAACGTGCGCTCGACGGCGTGCAGGTTGGTCGCGCAGTTTCCGCCCTCGTGGGGGAGGATGCGCATCGTGTGACGAAAACAGGTTCCGTCCGGCCTGACCAGCGCGAGGTCGACCGTCGGCCCCTTCGCCGCCACCGCAGCCGCCTCGTAGGCCCGGTGCCACAAGGCGGCCGGAACATGATCCGGATCCAGCGCCGGCGCGATCGCCGGCCGCACTTCCATACCCCTCATCGTCTCCACCCCTCCGGCCAAAACAGCCTCCCGGATCATAAGGAGTTTGTCCTCTGTGTCAACGAAGCCGCGATAATTTGAATCCGGCGACTTGAAACGTGAAACTTGGAACTTGAAACTAATTGTACGGGGGGGGGTGAGGCGGTAGAGTTTGCGGCTCGCACGACTCCACGGGCGGAGCATGGAAGAAGGGACGCGGCATGGGAGCGGGTTTCTGGGCGATGCGGAAGATGCGCAAGGCGGCGAAGGCGATGCTGCACCACGCGCGGCATACGAGGGCGATGCGCGAGGACGTGACATCGGCGGCGTCGCTCGCGGATCTGGCCTCGGCCGAGGACCGGTTGCGGTCGGCCGTGTCGGCCGGCGATGTGGAGCGGTTCAACGAGGCCGCGAACGGCTTGGATGCCGCCTGTCGCACGGTCTGGCCGCCGCGTCCGTTCCCCTCGGTCCGCGAGAACGTCGAGATCCTCGTGGTCGCTCTCGGCGTCGCCATGGCCTTGCGGTGTTTCTTCATCCAGCCGTTCCGCATCCCGACCGGGTCGATGCAGCCCACCATGTTCGGCGTCAAGATTGCCAAGCAGACCGCGCCCGAGTGGTACGACCGTTTCCCGGTCTCCTGGCTGGGGTGGGCGATCTTTGGCGAGGGCTACGTCGAGGTCCGCGCGAAGCAGAACGGCTACGTCGAAGGCGCCGTGCCGAGTCCCGACGGAGATTCCCGGATCGTCCGCGTGTCGGGGCTCCCTCACAGCATCCGCCTTCACATGCCGCAGCGCGTCGAGGTCGGGGCCTTCGTCTCCAACAGGCAGGTGCTGGCCTCGGGCCGCGTCACCATCGGCGACCACGTGTTCGTCGACAAGGTCCGCTATAACTTCAGCAAGCCGAAGCGGGGCAATATCATCGTCTTCGACACGACGAAGATCCCGTACCCCAACCTCCGCGGCGATTTCTACATCAAGCGCCTCGTCGGCCTGCCGACCGAGACGATCTCCCTCCGGCCGCCGTACCTGGTTGCCGATGGGAAACCGGTCGGCGAGCCGTTCCCCTTTCATCGCCTCGTGCACGATCCGAATTACAACGGCTACCAGTTCGCCGGAGGCTCCCGGCTCGCGGGTCCGGGGGACACGATCCAACTGGGCCCCGACGAGTACCTGCCGTTCGGCGACAACACGGGCTCCAGCCTCGACGGCCGCTATTTCGGCCCCATCACGCGCAGCGCGCTCGTCGGCCCCGCCTTCATGACCTACTGGCCCTTCTCCGGTCGCTGGGGCCGCGTCCGCTGAACGGCGTTCGACCCGTCCGGCACCGGTCGGCGGCGCGCGGTCAGAGGAGTCCGAACCGGCGGCAGCCCTCGAGCACGCCCTTCGCGTGGGCCGCGCGGGCGAAGTGGATCCGGTCCCCGAGGCCGAGCCGTCGCGCGTGGCGGGCCACGGTGCGGCGGACCTCCGCGGGGGCGTTACCGACGACCACCGCGGGGAATCCGCCGAGGAATCCGTCGAGGTCGTTGCCCGAGTCGCCGGCGAAGACGACCGCGTCCGCCTGCAGGCGCAGACGGCGGACGATGTGCCGGAGCGCCGCGCCCTTGTTGGCGCCGGGCGGCAACACGTCGACCAATCCCGTGCAGCCGGCCGGGTCGAGGCTGATCGCGACGCAGCACGCGAGGCCGTGCCGGGCCAGCCTCTGCGCGATGCGGTCCCTGAGGGCCTGCGGCCGGCGCGGAACCTCCGCAAAGAAACTCGCCTTGAATTCGCCCTGCCGGTCCGGAGGCTGAAGGACCATCCCTCCGATGCCCTCGATCAGCGGGGCGATGCGCGGGGCGGTGAAGCCCCGCCACGCGGCCCGCAGGGCCGCCCGGTAGCTCCGGCTCGGTACCCAGCGGCCGGCGCGATACGCGTACACGCTCGTGCCGACGTCGCCGGCGATGAACCGCGGCCGCGGAAGACCGTGGTCCCGGACCGCGTCCAGGGCGGATCCCAGAGTCCGTCCGGTGAGGTACGCGAGCGACACCCCCCCGGCGACCCGGAGGGCGCGCGCGAATTCGCGCAGGCCGCCGTCGCTCCCCGCGGCATCCGCCGGAGGGATCAGGGTCCCGTCGAGGTCGCTGGCCACGAGGCATCGTCGCATGGCGGAATCCTACGCCGGCCGGGAGTCCCGCGCGAGGAGAGGCGGACGGAGAACTTGACGCCGCCATCCTCCGGCAGGAAGTTACCCCGGAGGATGGCTCCGGCGAGAGGGCGGAACCGGCGGCCCCGCGGATCCAAGTTGGAGAAGGGGCGGAACGATGTCGAACCATCGCGGCCTGTACATCATGGGGATCAGCATCCACGGACTGGTCCGCGGCCGGGATCCCGAACTGGGACGCGACGCCGACACCGGCGGTCAGGTCAAGTACGTGGTGGAGTGGGCCCGGGCGCTTTCTGCGAACCCGGCGGTGGACCGGGTGGATCTGCTGACGCGCCGCATCGCGGGCCGGGGCATCGATCCGTCCTACGGCGAGCCGGTGGAGCGCATCGCGGAGAAGGCCTACATCGTGCGGATCCCCTTCGGACCCCGGCGGTACCTGTACAAGGAGAGCCTCTGGCCCTACTTGGACCTGTTCTCCGACCAGGCCCTGCAGTATGTGGCGCACCTGCGGCGAAGCCCGGACCTCATCCATGGGCACTATGCGGATGCGGGCTATGCGGGATCGCAGATGGCGCGCCTGTTGGGCGTGCCGTTCGTGTTTACGGGGCATTCGCTGGGGCGCGTCAAGAGGCAGCGGCTCATGGCCGACGGCGCGGACGAACACGCGCTGGACGTCCGCTACCGGTTCCCGCTTCGCATCGAGGCGGAGGAGATCGCGCTGGACACGGCCGCCCTCGTCGTGGCCAGCACGCGCCAGGAGGTCGAGCAGCAGTATGCGCGGTACGACCACTATGAGCCCCGACGCATGCGGGTGATTCCGCCGGGGGTCGACCTGGCCCAGTTCCATCCGCCGCAGGACGGCGAGACGCCCCCGCCCGTGGTCGGGCGGATCGAACGGTTCCTTGCCGATCCCCGGCGTCCCGCGGTTCTCGCGATGGCGCGTCCGGACGAGCGAAAGAACTTTGCGCGGTTGATCGAGGCCTTCGCGTTGCGCCCCGGTCTCCGCGACCGGGCCAACCTCGTGCTGATCCTCGGGTGCCGGGACGACATCAGGGAGATGGATCCGGCCTCGCGCCGCGTGTTGACCGGCGTGCTGGCGCTCGTCGACCGCCACGATCTGTACGGCAGCGCGGCCTACCCGAAGCGCCACGAGGCCGGCGAAGTGCCCGCGCTGTACCGGTGGGCCGCGGGCCTGCACGGCGTCTTCGTCAACCCCGCCCTCACGGAGCCGTTCGGCCTGACCCTGATCGAAGCGGCCGCCAGCGGACTGCCGGTCGTGGCGACGAGCGACGGCGGGCCCCGGGACATCCTGGCCGCGTGCCGGAACGGCCTGCTGGTGGACCCTCTCGACCCCGCGGCGATTGGCGAGGCGATCGACGGGGCGCTGTCGGACCCGGCTCGCTGGCGCGAGTGGTCGGCCAACGGCATCGCGGGCGCGCACCGCCACTACGCGTGGACGAGCCACGTCCGCAGCTATCTGGAGGTCATCGAGAGCCTGGGCGCCACGTCGCAGAACGCCGGGGCCTGGCCCAT
>CAYXFW010000237.1:0-5187 GCA_964464305.1 uncultured Verrucomicrobiota bacterium | reverse complement strand
TACTGCGCCTGGTTCCTACTGGCGTTAAAGGCGATATTTGCTCTCAGGCCATCCTTATAATACTCTGCTGTCATGAGTGGCAGATGCTGAAGCTGCATTAATCGTCATCAGTAACAAATCATAGGGATCAACAAGGAGAATAGGCATGAATCCTGAGCTGGACTTTATCTTTACCAGGCGCAGTATCCGCAAATACGTGACAGAAGAGGTACCTGAGGAAATTCTTGGGCGGCAAGGGCGTCTCGTTCCCGCCGGGCAGCAGTATCTCGTACGAAGAGGCCGCCTCGCGACTCGTCATGCGGAACACGCCCGAGAACACAGAGGTCTTCGAGAGGGTCCTCGCTGCGCTGAACGTCGTCCCTAACCAAGTCGAGATCGATGTGTCCTTCGTTGCCTTCGATCTCAAGCTGGTCGAGGAAGTCGCGCGAAAGGCCGGTCGCACCACGGTGTCGGGCGAGGAGATCAAGGCCCTGTGGCGGGAGGGGAAGGGCCGGCTGATAGGCACGTCGAAAGCTGTCACCCGGTGTGGAATCAATGCGGCGTCGAAAGGGGTGGACGAGGTCATCTACCCCACCGAGTACACATCCGCCCGGGGGACGAATGGCGCTGCCGGCGTGTCGGATCCTATCCCCGGCACCTTCTTGACCCGCGAACTCGGGATCATCGTCAACTCCACGCCAACCGTCGGGCCCGACGGCCACACCATCGATGTGACCTTTGTGCCGGAGTTCTGCGAACTGCTCTTCCACGACAATATCGGGGTCGAAAAGACCCAGCCAGACGGGAAAAAGACATCGATCCAGTTCCGCCAGCCGCGCTTTCATTCGCGCAACCTGACCACCTCGCTCGTGATGTTGGACGGCGAGACGCTCGTCGCCGGCGCCATGCCGAACAGCGGGGTCACAGAGATCACCTATGTCCTCGTCACTGCCCGCTTGCTCGACCCGTCGGGCAGCCGGCTCGGCAAGTCGGCATGGGGCCGGACGATAAGGACCGAGACGAACGCCTCCGCCACCCACCAGACGATCGAAACACGCCGCCTTCCCGTATCGCGCGGCTTGCCCAATCTGATTTCCGAACTTCAGGCGACACGGCTACAGGTCGGCAGGACTCTGCCGCAACGACTGAAGTCGCCGGGAGTGCAACGGCACGGGATCGTGACATTAAGAAGTTTTTCGAAGGTATGGGGGCTTCGTTTCCGCCCGGCAGCAGCATCACCTACGACTCGACCGTCTCAGAAATCGTTTTGAAGAGCACGCATGAGAATATCGAAGCCTTCGCGAGGTTGTTCAGTGCGATGGACTGCGTACCCCATCAGGTCGATATCGACGTTTCCTTCGTCGCCTTCGATCTCAAGTCGATCGAGGAGGTCGCACGCACGTCCGCCAGCGCGGCGGTGTCGGGCGAGAAGATCAAGTCCCTTTGGCGGGAGGGGAAGGGCCGGCTGGTCGGAACGTCCAAGATCCTTACCCGGAGCGGCGTCAACGCGCAGTCGAAGGGAGTGGACGAAATCCTGTACCCGACGGAGTTCGCCTCTCCACAGGGCACCAACGGAATCACCCTGGCGAGGGACCCACTCCCCGGCTCGTTCGAGACCCGCGAGATCGGACTCATCGCCAATGCTACACCGACCATCGGCCCGGATGGCTATACCATCGACCTGACCTTCGTGCCGGAGCTCTGCGAACTGCATGGCCAGGACGACGTCGGGTTCGAAACGACACAGCAGGACGGGAAGAAGACCTCGATCCAGTTCCACCAACCGCGCTTTCATTCGCGAAGTCTGACCCTCTCGGTCGTGCTGTGGGATGGCGAGACGCTCGTCGCCGGCGCCATGCCGAACAGTGGGGTCACGGAGATCACGTACGTCTTTGTCACCGTTCGCCTGCTCGATCCGGCGAGCCGCCCGGTCAACAACACGCCGTGAGCGATCACGGAGTGGCGCGCTGGGCGGCTTCGTAGACGCGGCGGGGGGGGACGCCGCGCTCGGCGGCGCGCGCGATGCAATCGTCCATCTCCGGGGCGCGCGTGACGTCCTCGCCCTTCCAGGAACCGACCTTGACGCGCACGGGGCCGAACCCGGTGGCGACGGTTTCCCAGCGCCGGTCGAGGACCGTGCGGCGGACCGTCTGCTCGCGGACGCCGAACGTCGTGCAGTTCCGGAACAACACGTCGAGCATCGCCTCGCGGTGATCCGTCTCGCACAACACCGTGATCAGCGTCCCGGGCCGCTGCTTCTTCATCTGAACGGGCGTCGTGTAGACGTCGAGGGCGCCGTCGGCCATCAGCTTCTGCACAAGGATGCCGAGCCACTCGCCCGTGGAATCGTCGACCTGCGTTTCCAGCACGACGCACTCGCCGGGCGCGGACGGCTCCGCAGCCTCCGGTTCCATGCGGACAACGCGCAGGACGTTGGGGCGGCCGCGCAGTTCGTGGTGGCCGAAGCCATACCCGGCCGCCACGATCCGGCGCGGCCCCTTGGGCGCGGGCAGCGAGGCCGCCCATTCGGCCAGCAACGCGGCGCCGGTGGGGGTGACCGTCTCGAACGTCTCGTCGACCTCGACGCACGGCGCCCCGCGCAGCAGGTCGACGACCGCGGGCGCGGGCAGCGGGTAGACGCCGTGTGCGCAGCGAACCTCGCCGTGCCCGAGCGGGAACGGCCCCGTCTCGACGCCGGTCACGCCCAACTGCGCCAGCGCGAGGCACGAGCCGACGATATCGGCGATCGAGTCCAGCGCGCCGACCTCGTGGAACGTCACCGTGTCCGCCGCCACGCCGTGGATCCGGCCCTCCGCCTCCGCGAGCCGGCGGAACACGCGGAGCGCCAGATCGCGCGCGGGCGCAGGCAGCGCACTTCGCTCCAGCATCGAGCGGATATCGGCATGCGAGCGATGCGCATGGCCGTGCGCATGGGCGTGGCCGTGGCCGTGCGGCCGGCCGTCGTCGTGGGAATGTCCATGGCCCGCCGGAGCAGCCTGCGGAGCCGTGCCGCCCAGCGCGACGGCCAGCCGGGTGCCCGTCAGCCCGTGGTGGCACTCGCGGGCGGCGTCGAGGCGGATCGCGCCGGCGCCGAGAGCGAGCAACTGCGATTCGATGGCGGCGCGGTCGACGCCGAGGTCGAGGAGCGCGCCGAGGATCATGTCCCCGCTCGCCCCGCCGACAAGATCGAACCGCAGCACGCTCACGACACTTCCCCGCCCCGGTTGATCATGGCCGCGGCCACACCGGCGCCGAAGCCGTTGTCGATATTGACGACCGTGATACCGGGCACGCACGAGTTGAGCATGGCCATCAGCGTCGTCAGGCCCCCAAGGTTGACCCCGTAGCCGACGCTCGTCGGCACGGCGACGATCGGCCGGTCGACAAGTCCGCCGACGACCGAGGGCAGCGCGCCTTCCATGCCGGCCACGACCACGATGGCGCGGCTGGCGCGCAGCGTGTCGAGGTGCTTCATCAGCCGGTGAAGCCCGGCCACGCCGACATCGAAAATGCGTTCGACGCGGGCGCCCATCCGCGACGCAGTCAGCGCCGCCTCTTCGGCGACCGGGATATCCGACGTACCCGCGGTGATCACGGCGACCTGCCCCTTCGCCTCCGGCAGCGGCGCGACATCGAGCGTCAGACACCGGGCCGCCTCGTGATGAACCATCGCCGGCAGGGCTTCGCGCACGATCCGCACCTGGTCCGCCGAGATGCGCGACGCCAGGACGTTGTGCCCGGCATCCGCCATGCGCCGGAGAATCGCGACGATCTGTTCCGCGGTCTTCCCGGGACAGAACACGACCTCCGGCACGCCGCAACGACGCGGCCGGTCGAGATCGATCCGCGCGAAGCCGAGACTGGCCTCCGTGGAGCCGGCGATGCGGCCGGCGGCATCGGCGGGCGCGAGGGTCCCGGCGGCAACCTGGCGGAGAAGTTCGTCGAGATTCATGGCTACAGCATCGCGGCGGGGCCCCCGGATTGCAAGCGGAGCCGCGGCCGCGAAGTCCGGTTTTCAGGGCGTCTCGCCGCGGTCGAGCCGCCCGATGTAGTCGGCGATGCCGTCCTCGAGCGGGGTGAACTCCTCCGCGTAGCCGGTCCCGCGAAGGCGGGCCGTGTCGGCCTCGGTCCGGTACTGGTACTTCCCGCGCAGCGCCTCGGGCATGTCGATGTACTCGATGCGGGGCGGGAGGCCCATCGCGGCGAAGACGGACTTTCCGAGATCGTTCCACGTCCGCGCGCGGCCCGTGCCGCAGTTGTAGAGGCCGGATACGTCGCGCTGGTCGAAGAAATGGAGCGTGGCGGCCACCGCGTCGCTGACATGGACGAAGTCGCGGAGTTGCTCGCCGTCGCGGAACTCCGGCAGGTGGGACTTGAACAGCTTGAGGACGCCCTCCGCCCGGATTTGTCCCCAGGCCTTGTGCACGACCGACCGCATGTCGCCCTTGTGCGCCTCGTTCGGCCCGTAGACATTGAAGTACTTCAGCCCGGCGATCCGGTCGAGGAACCCCTTACGGAGCGCCCAGAGGTCGAACATGTGCTTCGAGTAGCCGTACATGTTGAGCGGGCGGAGCTGGGAGAGCAGTTCCGGATCGTCCGAATAGCCGAGGGTTCCGTCGCCATAGGTGGCGGCGCTGGAGGCGTAGATGAACCGGACATCGTGCTCCCCGCACCACTCGCAGAGTTCGCGGGAGTAGCGGTAGTTGTTGTCCGCAAGATAAGACGCATTCTTCTCCGTCGTCGCGCTGCAGGCGCCCAGGTGAAACACGGCGTCGGCGCTCCGCACGGCATCGTTGCGGATGGCGAACCGGAAGTCGTCCCGGTCCAGATAGTCCTCGTAGTCGAGGCCGACGAGGTTGCGCCACTTCTCGTCCGTGTTCAGATCGTCCACGACGAGGATATCCACGATCCCCCGCGCATTGAGCGCGGCGATCAGGTTGCTGCCGATGAATCCGGCCCCGCCGGTCACGATCACGCGTTCGTTCATGGGAGAAGTTTCAAGTTTCAAGTTCCAAGTTTCAAGTTTCAAGTTTCACGTCCGGAGTGACCCGCCACGTGACGAAGATCCAATCCACGGGACCCGGCTCACGTCCCGCCAACCGTGAACTGTGAACCCTGAACCGTGAACTGAACCTCTTCCACCCGCCGTCCCCCCTGACACCTGAAACCTGACGCCTGAAACCTCCGCCAACTTGAAACCTGAAACTT
>CAYXFW010000236.1:0-5196 GCA_964464305.1 uncultured Verrucomicrobiota bacterium | reverse complement strand
TGAGCCGGATTGTGTACAGCGGCGAGGCGACGTACGGCGGGTTCACCCATCTCACCAGCCATCGGACCTTCGACTCGGGCGGCGCCTACGACATGTACCTGCAGCTGACCAACGGAAATAACCGGCTGCCCATTGGGACCATCCTCTACCTCGGCGGTCAGACGAACTCCAGCGGTGTCGTGATCGGCCAGCGGAGCGCCAGCGGGATTCTGGTTCTCGCGGGAGCCAACCAGGAACTGGCGGGACTCTACCTGATGGCCTTGGGGACCGGCATGAACAACCGTGTGGTCGGCGGCGCGCCCGCGGACAGCACGCTGACGCTGAACCTCGCGGCCGGTGTGACGAACCTGTATGGCGGGTATCTCGGCGGCGCGGGGGCCAACGAGAACAATCTGGCACTGACGAAGAAGGGGAGCGGGTTCCTCAACCTGACGAACGTCAACACGTTCACGGGGCCGACGACGGTCGAGGCCGGCACGCTGCGAATCGGCGGCTCGCATGCCGGGCCGACGACGGTCAAGACCGGCGGTACGCTGAACGTCGACGGGATCCATACGCTGGGCCTGATCGCGATCGAGAGCGGCGGGACGCTCGGCGGCATCGGCACGGTCGGCGACATCACGAGCGCCGGCACCGTGGCGCCGGGCAACAGCCCCGGCACGCTGACCGTCAACGGCAATATGACGCTCGGCGCCGGGGCGACGCTGGTGCTGGAGCTTCAGGACCCGCTCACCGATCCGTACGACTCGATGGCCATGAACGGCGGCGCACTGAACCTGAACGGCGGTCCGGACCTCTCGCTGGTCCTCTACGGCGGATACGTGCCCAACATGGGCGATACATTCACGATCATCAGCGGGATGTCGGGCTTCGACCCGGGCTTCGACGGGACGTTCAGCGGGAAGCCGGACTTGGGGACGTTCGACGTCAGTGGGACGACGTTCCAGATCGACTACAGTGCTACGGATGTCACGCTGACCGTGGTTCCCGAGCCGCACACGCTCGGCCTGCTGGGCCTGGCCGCGCTCGGCGGCCTGCTCCGCCGGCGGATCCGGAGGTAGGCAAGGGGCGAGGGGCGGAAGTCGGAGATCAGAGGTCGGAAGCCGGCCCCCTTTCCGTATCTGGTTGTAGCCGGGGGCGCTGACCCCGGCCTTCCCGTGCCCCCGGAGCGCTTGCCCGCCGGGCTCGACGCGCCCGGTTACAACCTTGCCCCGCGTTCCGCCCCCCCCCTCCCCATCCTGTGATCCTGTCCTCTCTCCCCTTCTTTCCACCACGGATGGGCAGACGAGCAAGACATCCGTGCGATCCGTGAAATCCGTGGTTTCCCAAGTCATCCCGAGCAGCTACGTCCTTGTTTTCATTCCCTTCCCGACTGGACGGAGGCGCAGGCTGCGCGTAGGCTTGATGCAGGCAAGGATGTGCAGGAGACGGGAGGGCTTTCCCATGCCGTTTAAACAGACGCGGGACGTGATCGAGAAGGCCCGGGCCTTTCACAGCGACCTGGGAGCGTTCTACCACCGGCTCGAAGCCGTGGTGGAGCGGGAGAAGGTGAAGATGGTCCTCGACTGGCTGGCGACCCACGAGGAGCGGATGGAGAGGAAGCTGGCCGAGGTGGAGTCCTCTGCGGCGAAACGAGTGCTGGACGCCTGGTACCAATACCCTCCGGACGCGACGGTGAAGGAAGCGGTCAGCCACATCGAGATCCGTTCGGACATGCGGGCACAGGATGTCATCTGCATGGCGCTGCATCTCGACGAGAATCTCCTGCGGCTCTACAAGAGCGCCGCCGAGGCCTCTCAGGCCCGCGAGGTTCGCGGGGTCTTCGAGAGTCTTCTCGAAGAGGGCAAGAAGGAGCGCGAAAAGCTCGTGCTGGACCTGTTCGAACCCGAGTTGTGACCCTCCCCGCTATGCGATGCGGGCGCGCTGGAGAAGCTTCCGCCGCTGTTCATGAGCGTCGGCGCGGACGCGCTCCACATCGAGGGTGGTGAACCCCCCGTTTTCGTAGAGGATGCGTCCCGCGGCCATCGTGAGCGCCACGGCGCCGGGGTGGGCGGCGTAGACCACGGAGGCGGCGGGATCGTCGCCGGGCACGATGGAAAGGTCGTCGGTGTCGATCAGCACGAGATCGGCCCGCCGGCCCGCCTCGAGCCGGCCGGTCTCGCGTTCCCAGCCGAGGGCGCGGGCGCCGTTCTCGGTGGCCATGCGGACGATCTCGCGTGCCGGCAGGGCGTCGGGGCCCAGGCGGACCTTCTGGATCAGGCCCGCCAGCCGCATCTCGGCAAAGATGTCGAGGCGGTTGTTGCAGGCGGCGCCATCGGCTCCGAGCGCGACCGTCACGCCGGCATCCAGGAGTTCCGGGACCGGCGCGAGGCCGGAGCCGAGCTTCAGGTTTGCGCCGGGGCAGTGCAGGACGCGCGTGCCGGTTTCCGCGAGCAGCGCCCGTTCGCGCAGGTCGACCTGGACGCAGTGGGCGAGGCAGACGTCCGGCCCCGACACGCCGCATGCGTGAAGGTAGTGCACGTTGTCCATGCCCGTCCGGCTCCGGACCGCCTCGATCTCGGCCGCCTGTTCCGAAGCGTGCGTGTGCAACAGGTATCCGCGGTCTCGGGCGAACTCGGCTGCGGTGCGCAGGTTGTCGCCGGTGCAGGACAGCGCGAACCGGGGCGCCACCGCCAACCGCAGATTAGGCCTGTCGCGCAGGCTGTCGGCCAGCACGTCGCACTCGGCCAGCGCGTCGTCGATGTCCACCGCCAGTTCGGGCACCCCGCCGCTTGCATCCATGAGGCAGTGGCCGACGACGCCCGGCAGGGCGCATTCCGCGACCGCCTCGATGACGGCATCGGTTCCGCGCACGGTTTCCATCGACAGGAAGGAAGTCGTGCCCCCGCGGATCATTTCGGCGCACGCGAGCCGTGCCGAAGCCATGAGCGAGTCGCGGTCGTGGGCGGCTTCCAGGGGCCAGATGATCTTGCGCAGCCAGGGCAGCAGGGGGAGGTCCTCGCCCGCGCCGCGGAAGAGCGTCTGGCACAGGTGCACGTGGGCGTGGATGAACCCCGGCATGGCCAGCGCGCCGCCGGCATCGATCCGGGTGTGGGCGCGCGCGTGGAAGCGCCCGATCTTCTCGATACGGCCATCGCGCACGAGCACGGAACCGCTGTCGATGACGTCGGCGTCGACCGACGGCCAGACCCGGGCATTGTGGATCAGAATGGAGGTGTCGCCGGACATGAGGATGGGATGCAGGCTATAGGCTGGAGGCTGTGGGCGGAGGGAAGCGGTCCGGCGGCAGGACCCGAGGGCCGAGGTCCGAGAACCGAGGTCCGACGGACGGGAGTCGGAGGTCGGATTGTTCCGTACATTCCCATCCTGTCCATCCCGTAATCCTGTCCGTTCCCCCCTCCGTTTCCTCTGCGTCTCCGCGTCTCCGTGTGAATCCTCCTCTCCGCCGTTCCTACACTCCGTCCAAGGCCGTCTCGTCGGCCGTTGTGGCCACCGTGCCCGACACGGCGGCAGCGCCGGCGGGCGGCTCGAAGCAGTAGAGTTCCGGGAAGTGCTTCCGCATGTAGGCCTCGACGGTCTGGATCGTCGGGCCGTAGCCGTCCTTGTAAATATAGTACTCCAGCGCCCGGGCCATCGCGCTGGTTTCCGGGTACCGCTTCGCCGGGTCGGGCGCGAGCGCGGTGTGCAGGATCTCGAGCACCTCCGGCCCGGTCTCGCGCGGCAGCAGGTGCCACGGGGCTTCGATCTCCGCGAACGGCGTGCGGCGTGGCTCTGCGTCGTGCGGGCGGATCGTGTCCTGCGCGAGCAGCTCGAACAGCACGGCGCCCAGCGAGTAGATGTCGGACCGGAAATCGACCTTCTCCCGCGCCGCCTGTTCGGGCGACATGTAGCGGATCTTCCCCGTCAGCCAGTCGTCGCCGATGATCTGCATCGGCAGCGCCTTGGCGATGCCGAAGTCCGTCAGCTTGGCGAGTCCCTCGGTCGTGACAAGGATGTTGCCGAGGCAGACGTCGCGGTGGACGATGTGCAGGCAGCGTCCGCAGCGGTCGTGAAAGGTGTGGGCATAGGCGAGGCCGCGCGCGATGCGGCTGACGATATGGACGGCGAGCGCCTCCGGAATCCGCTCGTTGCGCTCGATGTGCCGGTCGAGGAACCGGCGGAGCGGGAGCCCGTCGACGAACTCCATGACGATGTAGAAGCCGCCCGCCGCGCGGCGGCCGAGCTGGTAGATCTGGACGATGTTCTCGTGGACGAGGTCGCTGACGAGTTTCGCCTCGGCGACGAACAGCTCCATGAACCGCGCGTCGTTGCCCCAGCGGTCGAGCAGGGTCTTCACCGCGACCTTCTTCTCGAAGCCCTCGGCACCCTTCAGCCGGCCCTCGTAGATGGCGCCCATGCCGCCCTGTGCGACCTTGCGCGTCAGGGTGATGCTCCACCGGTCGGCGAGTTCTTCCAGTTCTTCGGCCATCGGCGTGCGTCTCCTATCGTGGTTCCGGGTCGCGGAGGACGTCGCGGATCGGGCGACCGTCGATCTCGAGGTCCTGGATGTCGTGCGCCGCCCAGCATCCGCCTTTGCGCGCCGGAGGGCAACCGCATTTCGGCCACGCAGGCGCTTCGAGGCGCGGGAAGGCCGGGGTCGGCGCCCCCGGCTACAACAACCTGGTGCACGGAGGCAACGTTGTAAGCCGGGCGCGTGGAGCCCGGCGGGCAAACGTCCGTGCACAGTGCGGCCGAGGCGGGCCGCCCTGAAATGCGACGGCGCAGCCACGCGCCCCATCGACAACCTCCTTCCCGCGGAGCGATGCCCGCGGTAGAGTTCGAGCGGCCGCCGGGTTTCCAAGGGTTGGACGTTCCGGGCGGCGAACTTCCAAGGGTTGGAAAACATGGACGAACCGGCGACGATCGCGGAACGGGTGGGGCGCGTGCGGGAACGCATGGCGGCGGCGTGCAGGGCCGCGGGACGCGATCCGGACTCCGTCGCGCTGGTTGCCATCTCCAAGACCCAGCCCCCGGAGGCCGTCCGCGAGGCGGCGGACTGCGGGTTGCGCGTCTTCGGCGAAAACCGCGTTCAGGAGGCCGGGTTCAAGATCCCGTTGTGCCCGGGGCATCTCGACTGGCACCTCGTCGGCCATCTGCAGGCCAACAAAGCCCGTGCGGCGGTGCGTCTTTTTTCGACGATCCATTCCGTCGATTCCG
>CAYXFW010000235.1:0-5202 GCA_964464305.1 uncultured Verrucomicrobiota bacterium | reverse complement strand
CTTCGACCGATACTTGAAAAAGAACCTCGGCGGGGGATGAGGCGACATTTTCGCACTGCGCCCGATCCACGCTCCATGACGGCGGGCCTGGGCGGATGGGGACGTGGACGGGCCGGGGACAGAGACGTCCGGACTCCGGTTCCCCACCCCCGTCGCTACTTGATCCAGTCCGCCTGCCGCAACGCCGCGGTCTTCCGGGCCAGGTGGAAGATCCGGCGGGCGTTGCCGTGCAGGATGGGATCCACCAGGTCCAGGGCATCCGTGAGCGTCAACCATCCTTCGTCCACCAGTTCGGTCAGCGCCTGGGCGATGCCGCGACGCGCCAGGATGGCATGGCCGAGCACGGGCTCCACGGGGATGAGGTCCCCGCCAAACGGGAGCAGCTTGTTGATCGGCGCCGTGACGATGTGCTTCTTGAGATAGTCCTTGGCGGCCACCGGATTAATGATCCACGACCAGCACATGTCCACATGCGCGCGGGTCCACTGCTTGGCCACGGCGAGCAGTTCCTCGTAGAACGGGTAGTTGATGTGCATGAACACGAACGTCGTGTCGGGCGACAGCCGGCAGAGCTCGGCCGCCGAGCCCGCGTTCAGCCGAAGGCGCGACAGCGGCATGGAATTATGGCCCGCATAATAGCCGGTGTGCAGCTTGACCGGCAGGCCGCGCGCGGTGGCCTGGTCCACGGCCTCCCAGAATAGATGGTCTTCCAGCCGCTTTCGCTCCTCGGCGGTGACCGGCTCATGGCGCAGGACCTTCTGGAAGACGGCCTCCGCCTTCTCCGCCGGCACGCGCGCATAGTCGATGTCGCGGCTGTAGGCGTGCTGCGACTTCACGGCCACGGCGTAGGTGGCGTAGCGGTCGAACCACCAGCGGATCACGCGGTGCCAGTCCCCCAGCGACTTCACCTCGATGCCCGTGCCGTCGGCGTATTTCTTGAGATCCGGCCCGGCGAACATCCCCACGATTCCGAGGTCCTGCATGAGGAACGTCGGCATGTCGGATTGCTTGAACGGCTCGCCCGTCAGGCTGTTGACCTGGCAGGACTCGATGTGGGCGCGGTCCTGGAGGATTCGCTTGTAGAAGCCGGGGCGGCGGGTCTGCTCGTAACCGGCATGAACCTTGCCGACGGTCTCCGCCGACAATTCGTCCACGCCGTAGAGTTCCCGAATCGAAATCCGCACGGCCCGGGCATAGCCGGTGTTCTTCACCGCCGGCCAATAGGGCGCCACCAAGGCCCACTTGGCCAACGGGTCGACCTTGGGGGAAAGGAACCGGTCCAGGTCGACCTTTGGCATTCCGGCGCTCAGCAGGTCCGAGTTCAAATAGTGACTGAACAGCAGCGCCCAGTCGTCGCACGGAATCCGTGGGTGCGGCGTCCCCTGCAGGCGCTCCCGTTCCTCGATCAAGTGCTCATGCGTGTCGATGAGCGGCGCCTGGAGAACCCGCTCGGCGATGAGCTTGCGCGTGTCGGAGGAGGACGAAGCCGCTTGTGGCGTCTGCGGCGTTGCCCCGGTGGCCCGGCCGGGGACGGAACTGCACGCCAGCGCCGCGACGCCGGCGGAACCCAGTCCCTTGAGAGCGGCACGACGCGAAACGGCACGGATCGGAGATCGCTCTTCGGAAGGTGCGGACGCGCCCCCATGGGGACCGGCTTGAAGCGGCGATTTCATGTGGAGACCGTCTCAGGATGGCGAGGTGACGTCAAGGGGGTGCGGAAACTCAAATCCTCGCCAAGCGAGCCTTCCTGGCAACCCACCCAGGTTGCTTCGAGAGATCCCCGCACGGCCGCGACGGAGCGCGGCCCCCCCGAGAGCCCGAGTCTTGGAGGGCCGCGCTCCGTCGCGGCCGTATGGATGCGTGCACCAGGCCTGCGCGCGATGCCAATCCAAACGCTCAGGCGCGGATGTTCTTTTTCTTAAGGGGGCGCAGATCCATCCAGGGTTGGAACGCCGTCGGCCAGGCTGTCCTGACCTTGGAAGACTCCGTCCTACGGCACCGGGAACCGCGCGGTCAGGGCCAGGACCGTTTCGCGGACCCGGGCCAGCACGGCCGGGTCGGCGGGGGCGGCGAGGACGTCGAGGATGGAGCGGCCGATGAGGCGCATCTCCTCCTCCTTCATTCCGCGTGTCGTGACCGCCGGGGTTCCGACGCGGATGCCGGAGGTGACGAACGGGCTCTTGGTGTCGAACGGAATCGAGTTCTTGTTGACCGTGATGCAGGCCTTGTCGAGCGCCGCCGCCGCCTCCTTGCCGGTCACGTTCGCGGCACTGACGTCGACGAGGGCCAGATGGTTGTCCGTTCCGCCGGACACGATCCGCAGACCGCCCTTGGCCAGGACGTCCACCAGGGTCGCGGCGTTGCGGACGATCTGCTCCGCATAAGCCTTGAAGGAGGGCTGCAGCGCCTCGTGGAAGCAGACGGCCTTGGCGGCGACGACGTGCATGAGCGGACCGCCCTGGATGCCCGGGAAGACCTGCTTGTCGATGGCCTCCGCATGCTTCGCCCGGCACAGGATCAGGCCGCTGCGCGGACCGCGCAGGGTCTTGTGGGTGGTCGTCGTGACGATGTCGCAATGGGGCACCGGGCTCGGGTGGACGCCCGCGGCGACGAGGCCGGCGATGTGGGCCATGTCGACCATCAGCAGCGCCCCGACACGGTCGGCGATGGCGCGTAGCCGCGCGAAATCGATCGTGCGCGAGTAGGCGCTGGCCCCGGCGCAGATCATCTTCGGGTTGTGCTCGACGGCGAGCGCCTCCATCGCATCGTAGTCGATCCGCTCGTCCCCCCGCGCGACGCCGTAGGGCACGATGTTGAAGAAGCGCCCCGAGAAATTCATCTTGTGTCCGTGCGTCAGGTGTCCACCGTCGGCCAGGCTCATCGCCATCAGTGTGTCGCCGGGCTGCAGCAGGGCGAAGTAGGCGGCCATGTTGGCCCCGCTGCCGCAATGCGGCTGCACGTTGGCATGCTCGGCCCCGAACAGCTCCAAGGCGCGGCCGATCGCAAGGCGTTCGACGTCGTCGACGAACTCGCACCCGCCGTACCAGCGCTTGCCCGGATAGCCCTCGGCATACTTGTTGGTCAGCACGGACCCGGCGGCCTCGCGGACGGCCCGGCTGGTGTAGTTCTCGGAGGCGATCAGCTCCAGGTTCTCGCTCTGGCGGCGGCCTTCGTCGAGCATGGCGGTGTAGAGCGCGGGATCGGCAGCGGCGAGCGAGCGGAGCGCGCCGGCCTCGCCCTCGAGGACGCCCATTTTCCCGACGCGGCGTTCGTGGCGGCCACCCTCGAAGGGGGCGGACAGCCAGGCGTCGAGGATGGCGGGCGCCTCGCCGGAGGACACGACGGCGCCGCCGAGGGCGAGCACGTTCGCGTTGTTGTGCCGGCGCGCCATCTCCGCCATGCGCGGCGTCGCGCACAGGGCGGCACGGACGCCGGGCACCTTGTTGGCTGTCATCGAGACGCCGAGGCCGGTGGTGCAGACGAGGACGCCCTGGTCCGCCTCGCCCGCGGCGACACGGCGGGCGACCTCGGCGGCGTAGTCCGTGTAGTCGACCGACTCGCGCGAATGCGTGCCGACATCGGCCGTCTCGATCCCCCGCGCCTTGAGAAGGGCGACGATCTCCTCTTTTCGTTCAAATCCGCCGTGGTCCGAGCCGATCGCGATCTTCATGAAACCTCCGCAAGTCCCGCCATCATCCGTGCCCAAGCCTCATCCTACCGGATCCCCGATTCCCGTGGCGATTCGAAACCCGTCTTCATCGCCAGCAGGAGATCCGCGATGGCGCTGTCGATGTCGTTCCGCACCTTCCGGTACACGAACACCGACTGCCCGATCGGATCCGGAATGTCCCCGCCCGCCCCGGTCGCGCGGAACGAGGTCAGCAGCCGGGTCTTCCCCGCCGCCGCCGGGAACCGGTCCGCAAGCAGCTTCCGATGCCCCTCGGTCATGACAAGGATCAAGTCCGCCGCCGCCGCCATCGCCTTCGTCAGGCCGCGGCTGCGATGCGCCGAAAGGTCCGCCCCGGCTTCGCGAAGGACCTCCACGGCCTCCGGGGTCGCCGGCCACCCGTCCGCCGCCGCCAGCCCCGCCGATTCCGCCCGCCATGCCGGCCGCGCGCCCGCCCGGAGGCGAAAGAGATGCTCCGCCATCGGGCTCCGGCAGGAATTGCCGGTGCACACGAACAGCACGGTCTTCAAATGGCGTGACCCGCTCACAATAATGTCGATCGCACCCGGTGCGCGAAGACTCATTGTACCGCCCCGCGCGCAGGGGCGCAATCGGTCGGGCGCCGGCATCCAGGGCAAACGCATCAAATTCTCGCGCCCGTCTGCCCCGAGCCCGTCGAGGAGCGGGCCCAAAGCGGCCCGATCGAGCGCGCAGAGGAGGAAAGAACCGGCGGGGGATCGGATTCCGAAAGGGTCGTTCCAGTCCCAATTTGCCTCCGCGAGCTCTGCGCGCTCGAGTGAGCGCCGGGCGAACGGGCGCGAAATCTGCAATTCGCCTCACCGAAAGATGCGTCTGCCCTGCACCGGGGCGCATAGCACTTCTGCGGGGATGACTTCCGGAGTCGTGAGTAATCCGCTCTGAAACCGTATCTTGGCCGCCGTCTCTTGTCTCTCGTAAACAGGACCCGCAGAAGTGCCATGCCCCCCTGCGTCGGCATCGGATTGTTTTGGGCGTGCGCATCGGCTTCATCCTGCTACGATTCGCCCGGACCTTCAGCGGAAGCGACACGGAGAAGGCCGAGAGGAGACACCGCATGAATATGAAGATCGTCCGGACCGGCTTGGGGATCGCCATCGCCGCAGGACTCGCGGTTCCCCTGATCAACCTCGCCGTCGGCGTGCCCGTGAAGCCGGCGTACGCGGCGCTGCCGGCCGCCACACCCGAGGCGGCGCGGGCGCGCGGCATTCTCGGCGCCAAGTGCGTCATGTGCCACTGCGAGAACCCTGCGCTGCCGTACTACGCGAAGATGCCCGTTGCCGCGACGCTGATCGGCGGTCACATCCGTGCCGGGACGGCGATCTTCGATCTCGAGAAGCTCGTCGCGGCCGGAGGGCGGGACGAAGTCGCCCTCGCGCGACTCGAGCAGTCGATCGACCTGAACACCATGCCGATCCTTCCGTTCATGCTCGCCCACTGGAATGGAGCCCTCTCGACCGCGGAGAAAGCGGATCTCCTCGCCTGGGTGCGGCAGATCC
>CAYXFW010000234.1:0-5210 GCA_964464305.1 uncultured Verrucomicrobiota bacterium | reverse complement strand
GGAGCCATGGCCAGACGAAGCTTCGTGTCCAACGCCTTGCTCTGCATGTCGGCCGGGGGGACGAAGAAGATGATCAACTGGAACACGACGTCGATCATCGGCGTCATGTTCATCCCCATCTCTTCAACACGCTTGCGCATAATCGTCCGTCCCGGGTTCGGCCCCTGGGTCCTGGCCTATTATTCCTCGTCCTGAACGACTTCGACGTTGCGGAGCGACTTGATCAGGTCGAGGGTCAGGCCTTCCATGCCCAGGATGATCTTCGTCGCCGCATTGCGGAAGTAGGTGTAGAACGTGACGGCCGGGATGGCGATGATCAGGCCGGCGGCCGTCGTCCACAGTGCCTGGCCGATGTTCTTCGCGAGCATCGCGGTCTGAGCGGCGCCGGCTTCCTGCATCGCGAGGGTCATGAACGCATAGATCATGCCCTGCACGGTGCCGAGCAGGCCGAGCATCGGCGCGAGGTTCGCGCAGACGTTGAGATAGGCGACGCGCTGCAGAAGCTTCTCGCCCTCGAGATCGGCGGCGACGCCGACGACGTCCTGAATGACGTCGAAGCCTTCCTGCACGTTCGAGAAGCCGGCGGTCAGGATGCTGGCGAGCGGGGTCTGATCGCCCTCGCAATGCTTGATCGCCTTCATCACATCGCCCTGCGCCATGGCCTCGCGCACGTCCTTCACGAGACTTTCGGGCGAGATCTTCTTCTCCTTGATGGTGACGAAGGAGTCGATGATCAGCGCGGCGGCGGCCACCGAGCACGCACCCAGCGCGAGCCAGAGCACGACGCCCAGCCATCCGCTGCTCGTGATGGTCGACCAGAAGCCCATGCCGCCGCTCGATTTCTTCTGAGCCTCCTCGGCATCCTGCGCCTTCTTGTCGAGCACGACGGCGCCGGCGGCGGGCGCCGCGGCGGCGGCCGGGGCCGCGACGGCCGGCTTCTCTTCCGGCTTCGCAGCTTCCTGCGCCCTGGCTCCAAGGCCGATGCCCACAACGGTCGCCGTCATGGCCAACACAAACCACCGCGTCCAAGTCTTCATGCCTTTGCTTTCTCCTGTTTCTCCGCCGCCGTCGCCGTCGGGCGCCGACGCACCAAGCTCGTTCCGCCCCCACGAAACCGGCATCCTATTCGTCGGGACGCCGGACTTCAACTCAAACCGTCGTCTCTCAGAGCTTCCCCTTGGCCTGCGCCGCCTCCGGCGCATCGCCGTACTCCTCCACCACGCGCCGGTAGAACTCCTTGGCCCGGGGATCCCGCATTCGTTCCAGCGTCTGGGCCGTCCGGACCAGCGCCGCCGGAATCACGGTGGACTCGCGCTCGTAGAAAAGGACCGCGCGCAGGTAGTCGCGGACCGCCATTTCCAGCTTGTTCTCCGAGGCACGGATATCGCCGCGCATGACGAGGGCGCGGGCGGCATCCGTCCGGTTTTCGCCGGCGAGCAGCTTGACCAGCATCGGCTCGAGCCGGGCGAACTGCTTGGCGCCGAACACCAATTCGCGATAGGACCAGCCGGCTTCGGGATCCGTCTCGAGCTTGGGATAGTCCTTCATGAGGACGTCGAAGGTCCGGATGGCGCCCTCGAAGTCCTTCTTGCCTTGCAGGGCCTTGACCAGTTCGAGCCCGGCCGTCCGGTCCCACTCCAGGAACCGCATGTCGGTCATGATCTTCTGCAGCGCGGGGGCCGCCTCGTCGTACTTTTTCGCCGCGACGGCGGCGACGGCCGCGTCGAGCCCGGCCGGCTTGTCCGTGACGGCCTGCACGTACTGGTCGCGCGTGTAGTCGAAACGAACTCCGTTCGAGTCGATGATAAAGACGCTCCCGTCGGCCTTCGCGCGGATGGTCACGCCGTCCTTGCGCTGCCCGTTCTTCAGCACCACGTAGGGGGCCGCCGTCGCGGATGCCGCCACGGCCGCCACCGCCACCACCGCGATCCATCGGTTCATTGCCTTCATCCTCCTGCCTTGCCTCGGGGGGTCATCGCCCTACGGATTGGGTTTCGCCGGGACGCCCGGACGTCCGGGACCCGACGCCGGCGCGGGCGCCGGAACTTCGGAAGCCGCCTTCAACCGGAAGGCCTGCATCTTCCCGCGGTACTCTGCAGCCGCCGGCGAGTCGGGGAATATCTTGAGGAACCGCTCGCAGGCGTCGATCGCATCCTTGAAGTTGCCGAGTTCCTCGTACACCTGCACGACCTCGCGGAGCCCCTCGTCGATCAGCGGACGGATCTTTGCGTTCTTCTCGTCGCCGAACATGACCACGCGCTCGTAGGACGCCGCGGCCTGCCGCAGGGAATCCTCCGCCGGCGCGAGCTTGTTCTCGAGCTTGAGCTTCCGGGTGAATTCCCGCTGGACGCGGGCGAGTTCGATGTTGGCCCGATTCACATCGACCGGGTCGGTCGCGACCTTGAAGATTTCGTTGAGGGTGGCGACGGCCTCCGGGTACTTGCCCTGCTCGCGGTACGCCTTGGAGAGCAGCGAGCGCGCGTCGAAGAACAGGCCGCTGCGCGGGTAGCGCGTCATCAGGTCCTGGATCCGCTCGATCGCCTTGTCCTTGTCTCCGGTCTCGTACGCGGCGACCCCCAGGCCGTACAGGCTGCCCTCGATGAGCGCCCGGTCCGTGGTGCCGCTGGCCAGCACCCGCTCGAAGGCCTGGATGGCGCTGGCGTGTTTCTTCCCGTCCCGCATCCACTGGCCGATCCGGACAAACTGGTCGGGCGTGTAGAGCTTGGACGGAACGTTGGGCTTTTCGGTTGCCAGGATCTTGCCGAGGGCGTCCTCGGCAATGTCGAACCGCTTGATCTCGACCGCGGCGCGCACCAGCGAGAACAGCGCACTCTTGCCGTCCTCTGAATTGGGGAACTCCGCGCCGAGCCGCTCGAAAGTCTTCGTGGCCTCGTCGGACTTGCCGAGGTCGAGCTGGATGGCTCCGACCAGATTGACCGCCTTCGGCGCGAGCTCGGACTTCGGGAAGTCCTTCGCAAAGGCGTTGAGGCTCTGGATCGAGGCGTCCCGGATCTTCACCTTGTCCGCGCCCTCGACCGGAAGCTTGAACAGACAGTACCCGACGTAGAACCGCGCCTTCTCCATCAGGTCCGCGGCCTTCTTGACCTCGTCGGCGGTCTTGACGTAGGGGTTGTTCTCCTTGATGGAGAGCCACTCGACGACCTTCGCGTAGGCCTGGGCGCCCTTATCGAACTGCTCCAGGCGGACGTGGCAGTCGGCCAGGCTGAACTGGGCCAGCATCCGGTTGTGAACCGTCGGGCTCTCGACGATGAACCGCTCGAAGAGCACGGCCGCGGCGGCGTAATCCTTCGCCTCGTACCGGTCCCAGCCGAGCGTGCTCAGCGCGCGCAGGAAGAACTGGTCCTGCGGGAACTGGTCGATGATGCGCTGCAGCGCCACGCGGGACCCCGCCCCGTCGCCCGCCTTCTTCAGCATGCCCGCCATGAGGAAGAGCACCTGCGGCGTGCGGTCGTGCTTCGGGTAGGCGTCGATGAAGACACGGTACGTCTTCACGCACGCGGCTTCGTTGGTCTTGTCGAAGTAGTACTTGGCGAGCGCGATGAGCGCGTTGCCGGACGTCAGATCCGCCCGGCGCGCCTCGGCGATGTGGTCCACGACCGCCGCCAGCTTCAGGTCCTCCTTCGTCTCGGCGAACGAGACCATCAGCGGGGCAAGCAGTGGCCCGATCGCCTCGGCGGTCGGGAAGGAATTGAGGACTTTCAGCGCGCCTCGTATCGTCTCTGGGTAGCGCTTCTGGAGGTACATGTCGTCGACCAGCTTGTACTGCGCCTCGACGGCCTTCTGCAGGTGGGGGCCGTACTCCACCTTGAATTCGCGGCCGTAGTCGCGCTTGACCTTCGCCTTGATGTTCTCCGCACGTGCGCCGGCCTCGGCGGCCCACTCGCTTTCGGGATACTTGACGAAGACGTTCACATACTGCGTGAAGGCGTCCTTCAGCGTCGCGAAGACGGTGTCGCTCTTCTCCTTGGCCTTCCCCGCCTCCTTCTCGTAGAGGTCGCCCAGCAGATAGCGCGCGTACGCCATGGGGCTCTCGCTCAGGGAACGCTTCTCTGCCTTGAGGAACTCGTCGACGCCCTTCATGAGATCGAGATTCTGGCGGATCAGTTTCGCGGCGGCCTCGGACTTGCCGCGGAGGACCTCGATGTCGGCCATCGCGGCGATCGACTGGCAGAAGGCGATGTCGATGCCCTCGTTGCCCCACTGGATCTCCTCGCAGAGCTTCCACGCCCGGGCCAGGCGCTTCTTCTGCTCGTCGCCCTGGACCTCCTTGGCCGCCCGGATGAACAGATGGGCGAGGTCCATGCGGATCCGCCTCACGACCCCCGCGTCCGGCTTGGCCGTGAGGATGCTCTCGTACGCCGCCACCGCGCCCATCGGATCGCCGGCCTTGTCCAGCATCTGGCCGAACCGGTACGCGGCGTCCATGTAGAACCGCTTGAGGTCCGCATCGGTCGGGACGGTCTTGTATTCCTTGAAGAAGTCCTGGTACTGCTTCTTGGCCCGCTCGACCTCGCGGCCACGGTACATGCCGTTCGCCAGGGCCAGGCGCGCGGCCTGGGTCTTGGGATTCCCGGCGGGCATCGTCTTGAGTACCGCCTCGGCGTCGTCGAATTTCCGCCGCGAGGCGAGGATTTCGACCTGGAGCACTTTCGACCGCTCCTTCGCCTCCGGGTTCAGGCGGACCACCTCGTCCACCAGCCGCTCCGCGAAGTCCGCGAATCCGATCGACACCAGCCGCGACGCGAACTCGAACTCCTCGTCGAGATTCGGCGCCTGCGCCGGAGCCGATGCCGCCCACCCCAGCACGGCCAGCCCCGCCACGCGGCCCATCCACTTCGCATGCAACGAAACCATGGCAAGCTCCCACAAGGCATCCGCCGCACGCGCGCCGGATGCAACTTGAGCGTGGGACTATCCTATCGCGCAACGCCCCGGGGTCAAGATGTTCCGCTCGCAAAACGTTTGCGCCACGACGCCTCCCTGTGGTATCCATCCCCCCGGCGCGGGAGTAATTCAGTGGTAGAATGTCAGCTTCCCAAGCTGAACGTCGCGGGTTCGATCCCCGTCTCCCGCTCCACTTTTTCCCCATGAGGCTCCTGCAAGACCTGACGTGGAAACGGCCGGGGTGGCACCCGGCCCTCCCCATTCACCACCACCCGCGTGATCTTGAACACGGGAGGGCGCGGTGC
>CAYXFW010000233.1:0-5268 GCA_964464305.1 uncultured Verrucomicrobiota bacterium | reverse complement strand
GCTGGCGTGCTCACCTCGGCGCAGATCCGGGCGCGGGCGCCTGGGCAGCCGGTGGGCGAGTGGGAGAGATCGGCGTGGGAGCCATAGAGACCAATGGCAAACGGGTGTGGAAGGCGCGGCTCCTGGCGCGAGGGCCGCGGGAATGGGCGCGCGTGGTCGGGCAAGTGCAGCCGCCGGAGCTGCGCGCGGAAGTCGCGGCCATCGTCTGGTGGGACTTCTTCTCGGCCCGCTGTTCGCACGGGCTTGGGTTCGACGCGCGGTTTGTCGGGGCCCGGCAGATGCAGCCGCTTATGGAGGGATGGACTCCCGCCGGCTGCACGGACACCGGACTCATCGCGGATGGCCTGCGGGCGGTCGGGTACGGGGCGGATGCCGCCCGGACGCGGGCCAGGATGCCGAAGCTTTCCAACGCAGCCAAGGAGGACGTGACGTGTCCAGACGTGGAATGCCCGTGATGAGTGCTGCGACCATGGACCTCAACCGGAAGGTGGTGGCCGAGCTGGTCGCCGAGGCGGCGGGCGGAACGATGGCAGATCGCCAATCGCCGATGGTCGAGACGGCGCCGATGTCGGAGAGGGAGCTGCAGGCCCGATGCGAGGCGCACCTCGAGGAGTGCGGGCTCCGGCGGCTGACGGCCGAGAACGCGAGCAAGGGCGGGGCGGTGGTCGGCTGGTTCGGGCACCTGGGCGAAGCGCGGGGGAACCCGCTGATGCCGGACCTCTTCATCTTTGACGATTCGGGCTACCGCGCGCCGCTCCTGGTGGAGCTGAAGGCGCGGCCGGTCTACCAGCCCGGCCAACGCGAGTTGATTGGACGGGGGCTGTGGGTCGAGTGCCGGCGCTTCGAAGACTTCGCCCTGGCGCTGGCCAACTGGCGGATGCGGAACTGCGTCGAGTTCCGGATCTGGGTGGAGCGGAGCAGAGACGGGAAACCCTTGTGATTCGAGAGCCGCCGGTTGGTGCCGGCGGCATGTGAAGAGAAGCGCAGAAGGAAAGGAACGGAAGACCATGGCAAAGATTCTCCTCAACGCACCCGGAATCTCGGGTGCTCGTTGCGCAGCGCCGGAAGGCGGCGGGGCGGTGTCGAAGCAGGTGGAACGGTTCTTCAACCTGCTGGAAGAGCTGGATGGGGTGCGGCAGCGGCACGAGGTGAAGATCAGCACGATCCTCGGCCCGCGCGAGCCCTGCGGTCCGCCGCGCGGCGGTCATGAAGACACCCTGGCGAAGGCTCCGCCGCACGGCGAGCAGCTTGCGCATCAGCTCGACCGCGCGAACGACCGGCTCACGGTGCAGATCCGGGAACTCGCGGAACTCACGCAGGCGGTCGACCTGTAGGAGCGCCATGCCGCTTGCCTTCCAGCCGGACGAAAGCCGCCGCGGGCGCGCCGGCTGGGGGGCGGGCGGCGGGCCGGACCGGTGGGGGATGCTGCCATGACTGCCATTCAAGGCGAGATGGACCTCTTTTCCGCGCACAAGCCGCGGGAGCAGAAGGTGCACGCGAACAGCATTGCGGCGTATCACGAGATGTCGACCGAGCTGTCCGGCAGGGCGCTGACCGTGCTGCGGATTTACCGGGACGCGCCGGCCCCCATGACGGACCGCCAGGTGCTCGCCGCGCTCGATCCGACCAAGCAGGACATGAACTTTGTGCGGCCGATCATCACCCGGTTGGTGGATGCCAACGCAATCGTCGATGTGGGCTCGACCAAGTGCAAGGCCACGAATCGGACGGTCCGAGTATGCCAGTTCAATCGTGGGTAACGAAGGGCGCCAGCGAGCGCGGAAGGGACAGGGGAGCATGAAGGCGAAGAAGGGGCGGGGCAATAGCCAACAGCCGACAGCCGATGGGAAGCCATCTGGCGCCGAGGCTTCGAATGGCCAGCGGACAATCCCGAGGTCGGCCGGGAGGGTTGCGGACTTCACGATCCACGGGGACAAGGCGTGCCGGTTCTGCGGCGAGATGGGGACGACTGATTCGGGGATCTGCCTGACCTGCGTGGCGAAGGGATTGGAGAAGCAAGGGGAGGGGCGCCCGGTACGGATCGGGCAGGCGAGCGGGTTCGAGCGCGGGTCGATGAGCCTTTGTGTTCTCTCGCGCAGGGCGACGCTCACGACGCTTACGACGGTCGCGGCGGTGGTGGAGGCGCTGGGAGTGCATTCGCCTTCCAAGCCGAGCGTCATCCAAGCCGAAGATACCGAAGGTTGGGTTGGGTTTCGGCACCTGTTCGATGCGCCGCTGACGAGCGCGAACGCGATCATCGGGCAGCATCTCCGGGCGACGCTGCTGCAATCGGTGCGGAAGATCCCGCCGAGCCTCTTGAAGGCCGAGATCGGGCGGCAGACGGCCATCCGGCTGGAGCAGACAGGCAAGGAGTTCCTCGGCCGGAAGGAGCGAGCGGAGATCCATGAGGATGTGTCCCGGCGGCTGTTGCCCACCATGCCGCCGACCTTGAAGGCGTGCCCAGTGCTGATGCCGGGCGGACCGTTGACGATGGTTCTGGCTGGCGCGACTTCGCTCGGGCAAATCGACCACCTGTGTTTCCAGTGGCTTCATGCGACTGGGGAGCGGCTGACGCACCAGACGGTTGAATCGCTGATGGAGGGTGCCGGCGTGCCGGTGCGGCAGTTGCCGGTGGCGTCGTTTTCCGCGGCCGTGGACGGATCGGAACTGGAGCAGGATATCGCGGGGGACTTCCTGACCTGGCTTTGGTTCCTTGCGGAGGATGGCGAGGAGTGGCCGGAGGGTGCGCCGCAGTACAGTTTCGGCGGGCCGTTGCTCTTCCGTGACGGAGACTCGGAAATGGCCGTGCGTAAGGGCAACCCCATGACGTGTGCCGAGACGCGCAGCGCGCTGTCCGCCGGGAAGAAGCTCAACCGTTGCCACCTGGATGTGGTGGCGAGCGGCGACGTGTATTCCTGCACCTTCGACGCTCCGACATTCACCTTCCGCGGGCTCAAGGTGCCGATGGCGGCAAAGCTTGCCGGGGCAGATGTCGACGCCATGGCCTTCCAGTGGCGCGTGGATCACATGCAACGGTTCGTCGCGGCGATGACCTCGGCGGTACTGGCGTTCTCTTTGCTGCGGGCGGACGCCACGAAGTGGGGTGACGTGTGCGCCCGGATGCGCGACTGGGCGGCGACCCGCGTGGTGAGGCGCAGTTGATGTGGGGCGCGCGGGCGCGGCGCCTGGGATGCGGAAACCCCCTCTCCGCCTTGCCAGAGCGTCAGCGCCCGCGGCCCTTGCCCGAAATGAAGGCAGGGATGGCATGGGTGTTTTCGAGGGGTGACGGATTGATGGGCCAAGGATCACGGGAGGATCGGGGCAATGGGCAAGACGACTGGAATCGAATGGTGTGACGGGACGTGGAACCCGTGGCGGGGGTGCCGGCGGGTGTCGGCCGGGTGCGCGCACTGCTACGCGCTGAGGGACTTAAAGCGGTGGAAGTTGGGGACCGAGGTGGTTCGCCAGCAGACCTTCGACGACCCCTTGCGCTGGGCGCGAAACGCGACGCTTGCGGTGGGATCGACGATCTTCACCTGCTCATGGAGCGACTTCTTCATCCCCGAGGCGGACGAGATGCGGCCGGAGGCGTGGCGGATCATGCGGGCGTGCCCGGGCTTCTTCTTCCTTATACTGACCAAGCGGCCAGAGCGGATAGAGGACCACCTGCCGGCGGACTGGGAGGCGGGCTATCCCAACGTCGGGCTGGGGGTGACGGTGGAGAACCAGGCGGCGGCGGATGAACGGCTGCCGATCCTCCTGGACCACGGCGCGCGGGTTCGGTTCGTGAGCGCGGAGCCGCTGCTGGGCCCTGTGAACTTAATGAAGTGGGTCGACCTGCTGGACTGGGTCATTTGCGGCGGTGAGACGGGGCCCAAGGCGCGAACGATGGAGCCGCCATGGGTAACGGCCTTGCGGGACCAGTGCGGCTATGTCGGGGTGCCCTTCTTCTTTAAGAAGTGGGGAGAGCACCCTCCGGCCGACCCGAGCACGGGAGCAAAGCTCTGGCCGAAGAATCACGGCTGCATGCTCGAGGGGCGGGTGTGGCAGGAGAGGCCGCAGTGGTATGGGGCGGGGGGTTCGCCGTGCTGACGCTATCCCTCGATTGCCGGTGCGATTTCAGGCAGGAACAGAAGCAGACATTTAGCCAGCGGCAAGTCTACATGCTTCGCTGCCTGGTCGTTTACCTGGACGGGGCTCCGTGTGTTGTCCCCATCCGCCCGGAAGTTACGACGCGGAACGCCAAGAAGACCGGCTACGAGTTTTGCGAAGCTGAACTGGCGGACGCAGAGAACGGATCGAGCGTGGCCGCTATGTACGCGGTTGCGGGACGGTTTCCGCCTGAGTTGAAGGAGATCGTGTACTTCATGGGGCAATACCGTTCGCCGTGGAGTGAGAATGGCCAAGGCAAGGAGGGGCAGGAGAGGCCATGAGAGCAACCGGATCCGTTGGAGCATCCATGGTCGGGAGCTCGCGCAACGCCAGCTTCAAGCGCAATCTCATGCGCATTCGCCATGCGCACGACCTGATCGCGCTGCATGCGCGCGGGACGGTCACGATATCGGACGAGATGCTCCAGCGCGCGGGCGTGGCCTGTGAACGCTGGGACGAACTGCAGGGGGCGGACTGGAGGGTTCTTGAGAATGAATGGATGGAGCATGCGAAAGCCGGCCACCTTCGCGGATTGAGGCAGGCGGACGGGCATGTGCCATATCGCAAGGACTCGCTTCTGTGTTCTACCGCTGCGGGCGATGAGCTGGAGGGTTGAATCATGGATGAGCAGTTCCGTCTCACAAAGTGGGAAGAGTGGGTCGTGGGAGAATCGTACCTGTGGAAGAAGGGCCGAGTCTGTGGCCCGGCACCGCTCAAGTGCGTCGAGGTAAACCGCGCTGAGGGATGCGTGGTCTTTGAAAGCGGAACCAAGAACATCATTAGCTCGTACAACTGGACGCGGCGATTTGTTCATGTGCCGGGGAACAACGGCTTGACCGGCCCGAAGGGGCCGTAGGAGAAACCGATGGACAATGACAAACAGGACGGCGCGGCCACTTCGGGTACGGTCGGAGCCGTGGTTGGGACTCCCGTATCTGACGAGTTCGAGATAGCGTTTTCGACTCGTGTTTCTGGATGTGTGCGCGACTGCGATTGCGGCCGCACCTGCTTCGACATCGAAAACTCCTATGACTGGGAGGAAGGGGAGTTTGAACGGCTGGAAGAACAGGCGCGTGCGCGTCCTGACCGATACATTTCGCTGCCGCATTCGGTGGG
>CAYXFW010000232.1:0-5275 GCA_964464305.1 uncultured Verrucomicrobiota bacterium | reverse complement strand
CAGAACCACTTTCTTCGGATCCCCGTTTCGCTCGCACAGACGGTTGACGGTCTCGTTGGCCTCGTTCGTAAAGCCCTTGCTGTAGAAATGCGCCGCCCTCAAGAAGCACGGCCCTGTCTCGTCCTCGTCGACCTTGTTCGCGAAGGCGACGAGCTTCTTGGCGTCCTTCGCGGCATCCACCTTTTTCCACTTCCCGTAGGGCCGGTCGACGTCCTCCGCGGGAGATACGACAGAATGCGTGCCCGTGGCAGACGCTTGCATCCGCGCGAGGCTCTCCCGTTCGAGGGCCCGTTCATCGTACACGTCGAAGGTCTGGACGGAGTTCAGCACAAACCGTCCCTTGAGGCCCGGCGTCTCGTCGATCATCCACGCGTTGCCGGTCATCCTCGTCGCGCGCTCGAAACCGTGGACATCTGTGTCCGGGAAGCGATATCCAAGATCGACCCTCGCGTAATCCGCCTTGGACACATCGGGCAGGCCGAGACGATAGAGGATCCTGAACCCGCTCCCCCAGTCCTTGGACTCCTTCGCGGGCTCGGCTGGAGCGCCCTGCTCCGCAACGGACAAACCGGGCAGACATGCACCGGAGAGCGCGACAACGCAGGCGATCGCCCTGAGTGTCTTCATGGACCGCCCCTTTTCAGTTGAACTCCACAACGACTTCACGATTGGTCTCCATGCACGCGCCCGGCATTGGGTCGGGGGCGGTCAGGAATTGGCCGAAATCTCCGTAAATCAGCCTGCATAGATGTCTCTTTACAGCCGGATTCCCTGCGTCTCTTGCGAGGTTCAGGTCCAGTAGGATCAGCCGGTTCGCGGCCTTCGGATCGCGGTGGGTTGCCGTGCACTTGACCGGCGAGCCATCGACCTCCACGGTGAGCCCGATTTCCAGACCTTTTGCGCTTTGCATCGCGTAGTCGGACCCGTCGTACTCGTCTGAGTAGCCCAGTCGTCCGGTGCCGCACCTGAACGGCAGGCCCTGCAAGGCATGGATCATGGTGGGACTCATCAAGTCGTACATATCGATGGGTTCCGGGGGTGACTCCGCCCTGGTGGGTGGTTCCACCTCGACTTCCTCGTCACCCGCGTCGCCGTCCCGATCGCGGGTGGTCGGCTCCGGGGTGGTCACCGTCAATCGGGCGGGACTTCCCGCCTCGAACCTGAAACCGAACCCACTCGCATCGCTCCCCTCGCGGCCGGCCCCCTCGTCCTCGTTGCCCTCCCGCTCGTCCGGATCCGAACGGAGCGATCTGGACACCCGTTCCGCCATGCCCGCCATGTCCACATGAACGTCGCCGACATCCTTGAAACTATAGAGGGCGACGTAGCCCTGGGCCCCGCCGATACGGACGGGCCTGGCGCCGACATACCGGACGGTGGGTCCGAAGGCCTTGGCCAGCTTCCGAATCTGCTTCTCCCTAAAGAACGGGACGTCGTTCGCATCCCGACCCGGACTGCCGGCAACGTCCGTTTTCGAAGCGACCTCTCTCCGAGCTCTCTCTTGCAACTGGGCCATGTACTGCTCACATGTGCTGCGGGGGTGCAATTGCGTCAGGACAATCTGTCCGCTTCCATCCTTGAACACCTTGACGGCGATCCTGCTCTTTACGCATCCCACCAGCAATGCGCACAGAACAACCATCGCAACACTGCAGGGCAGATGACCTCTCACGTTTGCCGGCTTCATGCAGGCTCCTCCTCTCGGGACCGCGACCTAACTCCTCCTGCCGCTGACGGATACTAGACCTCGGCGCGCATTCCCGTCAATCGCCTGGCCGGTCACTTGCCCCTTGCCCGCCGCCCCTCCGCCGCCGCAGCGGCGAGGGCTTCCGGCAGGCCGCCGGCGCGATCGATGCGGCGGGCGAGGGCGGCGGCGAGGATCTCGGGGGCACCCCAGATCTCAAGGTGACGGCGGGCGCGCGTGATGGCGGTGTAGATCAGTTCCCGCGTCAGCAACGGCGAGTCGCGGTCGGGCAGCACCAGAACAACCTCGTCGAACTCGGAGCCCTGACTCTTGTGGACTGTCAGCGCCCACGCGGCTTCGTTCGGCGGCATGCGCCCGACGGAAAGCCGGCGCAAGCCCCCCTCCCCGACGAACACTCCCGTCAGGCCGGTTTCGCCGGTCCACCAGACGCCGGTGTCGCCGTTGTAGAGCCCGGTGGCGGCGTCGTTCGCCGTGACTATGACCGGCGAACCGGACCCGCGCAGCCCGCCGCGGAGCGACCCCAACTCGGACGAAATGCGCACGGAACCCCATGGACCCACACGGTGGGCGCAAAGGAACCGGAAGGCCGGCAACGCTGCCAGCGCCGCCTCCGGAGTGTCCGCATCGAGCAGCGCATGCCACGAGGCCTTGGCGCGTGTCCGCACGGCGAGACCGAGTTCGCGCGATGACGGCGGCGCGCGCATCGCCACGTCGGGCAGGCCCCCGCCGAGCAGCTTCGAGGCGGCCGACGCATCGCCCGCGTTCACCGCCTGGGCGAGCCGTCCGATCCCGCTGTCCGCACCGAACCGGAAATTATGCCGAAGCACAGTGACGATTTCCGACGGAGCGGTTTCCCGATCCCTGCCGCCCCCCCGCGACCTTGCGTTGCGGGACGCAGAGATCTCCGGATCCGCCGGCGCAAGGCCGGCGGGCGACGACGACCGCCCGCACTCGAGGCCCGCGCAGATGTCGCTGAAGACGCTGCCCGGTTCCACCGAGGCCAGTTGGTCGCGATCGCCCAGCAACACCAGCCGCGTCTCCGGCGCCAGCGCGCGGACAAGGGCGGCCATCAATTCGAGGTCGACCATCGACACCTCGTCCGCAATGACGAGATCGTAGGGCAGCGGGTTCGCGGGATCGTGCGCCGGACGGCCGGTGGACGGATTGACGCGAAGCAGCCGGTGCAGCGTCGCGGCCACAACCTCATCGGCGGGCACCTCCGCCGCTGCAAGAGACTCCTTGAGCCGCGCCACCGCCTTGCCCGTCGGCGCCGCGAGCGCGATCCGAACCGGACCGCCCGCCCGCAGCGCGCCCAGCGCCCGCACGGCCGCTGTCGTCTTACCAGTGCCCGGTCCGCCGGAGATCACCGACAGCGAACGCGACGCCACGGCGCGCGCCGCGGCGAGCTGTCCGGCCTGCGCCGCCCCACGGAAGGCGCCGGCGAGGGCCTTCGATACCGCGGCCGGAATCGGAACGGGCGGCGCGGAGGCGCGCCCGGCGAGACGCGAGGCCAGATCGTGCTGGCAGGTCCACAGCCGGTGCAGGTAGAGCCGTGTCCCGTCGAGAATCAGCGGCGCACGGTCGCCCGGTCTTCCAAGGGTTGGAAACCGTCCGGCCGCAAGCTTCCAACCCTTGGAAAACTCCGGCGCGTCCGGGGCATCGGCGCCGAACGAGGCGGCGAACCATGCGGCGGGCGGACGCGCAAGGTCCATGCAGACGTGGCCGCGACGCCGAAGCGCGCTGACCAGCGCCGCCGGCACGGCAAGCGCCGAGGCGCCGGGCCCGCCGCGCCGCACGACAAGGTCGGCGAAGCGAAGATCGAGACCGTTCAGCACGCCGGATTCACGGAGCTGTTCCAGGAGACCGTTCACGCGGGGGAGTTTCAAGTTTCAAGTTCCAAGTTTCAAGCGGAACTTGAGAAAGGGAGGTTTCAGGTGTCGGGTGTCGGGGGCGGCAGGGCCCGACGACGGGAGCGATCCCGAGGTCGAGCCCCTGAGCAACCGAGGGCCATCCAGGCTGCTCCCCCTGACACCCGACACCTGACACCTTCTCTGCCCACCTCCCTGTTGCCATTCGCCGCCGCCCTGTCTACGCTCGGATCATGAAGACGCACGCAAGTTCCCCGCAGACCTCGGGCTGGAATCCGATCCTGGCGGCGCTGGCCGCCTCCATGTTCACGGCGGCTGCGACGGCCGCGCCGTCGCCGTTCCCGGGCGAGCGGGGCGCCGGGCTCGACACGGCGGCGCGGGAGGACATCTGGGATGCGAAGCCGGCACCCGCGGTTCCCGGCAGGCGCGCGCCGGTGCTGGAGTTCCTGCGCGACTCGGTGAAGGTGCCGCGCGACCAGGTCGTCGGATTCGCGCTCTACACACACGACCACGGCGTGCTGAAGATGTCGGCGCAGCTCTACCCGCTGAAGCCCGGCGAACCGCGCGAGGTGCGGCTCGAACTCAGACAGGGCGGCGAATGGCGCGAGGTCGCGAAGGCGGCGGTGGTCTACCCGGGCTGGAGTGCAGCCTTCCGGATCGAGGCGTGGGATGCGACGACGGATGTCCCCTACCGTGTCCGCCACGGCGACGCCGCGATGTTCGAGGGCTTGATTCGCAAGGATCCGGCCGGCAAGGATGTGATCACCGTCGGTTCGCTCTCGTGCAACTCGAACAACGACCGCGGTGACCGCGACGACATCGTGCGCAAGCTGAAGCAGCAGGATCCCGACCTGCTCTTCTTCGCGGGCGATCAGAGCTACGACCACACCGAGCACACCGCGGCGTGGCTCCTGTGGGGAAAGCAGTTCCGCGAGATCATCCGGGACCGGCCGGTCGTCACGATCCCCGACGATCACGACATCGGCCAGGGCAATGTGTGGGGCGAGGGCGGCATCGTGGCCGACAACTCCGACGGCAGCTCCGGCGGCTACTTCTATCCGGCCGAGTACATTCGCATGGTCGACCGCTGCCAGACCGCGCACCTGCCCGACCCGGTCGATCCGCAGCCGGTCGCGCAGAACATCGGCGTCTACTTCACGCGCCTTCGCGTCGGCGGCGTGGACTTCGCGGTGATCGAGGACCGCAAATTCAAGAGCGGCCCCAAGGGCAAGATCCCGCAGATGGGTCCGCGCCCCGACCACATCCGCGAGGCGGGCTACGACCCGAAGAAGATCGACCTGCCCGGCCTGCAGCTCCTCGGCGGAAGGCAGCTCGCGTTCCTCCGCGCGTGGGGCCAGGACTGGACCGGCGCGCGCATGAAGGCCGTGCTTTCACAGACGGCTTTCTGCGGGGCGGTCCACCTGCACGGCGGGCGCGAGAACCGCCTGCTGGCCGACCTCGACTGCAACGGTTGGCCGCAGAGCGGGCGCAACACGGCGCTGGCAGAGATCCGGCGTGCGCTCGCATGCCATTTGTGCGGCGACCAGCACCTGGCGGTGGTGGTCAAGCATGGCATCGACGAGTTCCGCGACGGCCCCTACGGCTTCACCAATCCGTCGATCATCAACAGCTACTACGGCCGCTGGTGGGAACCCGAGGACCGGAAGCCCGGCGGGAACCCGATCGCCGGAAGCCCGCTCGA
>CAYXFW010000231.1:0-5280 GCA_964464305.1 uncultured Verrucomicrobiota bacterium | reverse complement strand
GAGGCCTACACGATTTCCGACCGGCTGACCGTGTGGGAGAACGGCAAGGCCGTCTACCGTCCGACCGTCCACTACGCCTACCAGTGCAGCGACGCGGGGATCCTGTCGCTGTACGAGCTGCGCGAGCGTAACTACGAGCTGCAGCCGAAACTGCGCATCATGAACGACGAGATCACGCAGGGCGCGGACGTTCTCGGTGCGCTGCTCATGGGGCACCCGTTCAATGCCTGGTGGACCGGCAGCGACCTGTCCATCGAGGAGTCGCGCCGGCTCGTGCCGCACCAGAACGCGACCACGCTTCAGGTGGCGATCTCCGTCGTCGCCGCGTCGATGTGGATGGTCGCAAACCCGGAGGCGGGCGTGAAGGTCCCCGACGATCTTCCGCACGATTTCATCCTGAAGATCGCCGATCCGTACCTCGGCAAGAACCTGTCGCTGCCGAGCGACTGGACGCCGCTCAAGAAGTACACGAACCCCTTCGCGCGCAATGCGAAGCCCGATCTGGATCTGAAGGATCCCTGGCAGTTTAAGAACTTCCTCGTCGTGGACTGACCGCGGTCAGGGCCGGAAGCGCAGGGTCCGCGACGGCTCGCGGCCAAAGCCGGAGATCTCCATCCGGTCGGCGTGGACGGCGACGACCGCGAAGGCGTTCGCGTCCGCGGTTTCGACCATGCCGCGGAACGTGAGGCAGGAAACGCCGTCGAATTCGCCGAACGCGCCCTTGTGGTTGTGCCCGGCGAGCCATGCGACGATCTCGCGCCGCCGTTTCGCGAGCGCACGGACCTCGGCGTCGTTGAAGAGGTTGTGGACATCGTCCGGCCAGACCGGGTAGTGGCAGGCGCAGACGACGCGCTCGCCGGCCTTCGCGGCCGCGTCGCACTCGCGTTCCATCCATGCAAGCTGCGCCGCGCCGATTCCACCGCCCCACGGGACAGCCTGCTTCAGCCCCTCAGCCTTCAGCACGGCGACCCGCTCGTCGGCCGCCCGCCTCGCCGCGCTGCCGGCGGGGTGGGGCGCAGGGCCGAGTTCGGTGCCGTCGAGCATCAGGAATCGCACGCCGCTGTGCGCAAACGAGCCGTGGCGCGCCCCCAGACCGAGCCGTGCGGGCACCTTCCCCTTCTGCGCGTCGTCCACCTCGAAATCGTGGTTGCCGAGAAGATGGCGCACCGGCGCCTCGATGGTGCGGAAGGCGTCCAATGCGGCGTCGAACGAGGCGAAGTCGCGGTCGATCGTGTCGCCGAGGTTCAGCACGAACGCGACTCCCCGGCGATTGAATTCTTCCGCCGCCGCACGGATCCTCGCCGCAGAGTTGCGGTAGAATCGTGTTCCCCGCGGCTCGATGTCCGCGTACTGCGCGTCCGCGACCACCCCGAACACCAACGGCGCCTCCGCACCCCGTGCGCCCGCCCCCAGCGAAACCGCCGCCGCGCTTCCCATGAACTGCCTCCGTGTGAGGTTCATATCGATCGGCTCCGGGCCCGCTGGAGGGCCGGGCGCCGTCCCGGCCGTTCCGGCGCCCCGGAGCCAGGGTCCGCCGCCAGCCGCGCGGCACCGGCGGCGGCTTCCTCGCGGCCGGGGGAGAGGACGAGCGAAAGGCCGAACTCCTCGCGGACCATCGCCTGGAGCAGGGGGACGCGGCGGAGGGCGTTGCCGCTGCCCACGACGCGCCGGCGGCCGCGCAGCGCGGCGGGGGGCAGCATGCCGCGCAGGTTGCGCACGATGCCGCGGGCGAGTCCGCGCGCGACGGCGCCCAGACGGAAGCTGTCCATCGTGAGCCCCAGCATCCGACCCGTGAGCGCCGGATCGTACCGCTCTCCAAGGAAATGCGGATGCACCTCGATCTCATCGCGCGAGGCCAGACCGAGGTCGTTCAGCCTCGCGAACACCCGGTCGCGGGAGGGTGCCTTCATGCCGAGGTCGCGCATCCATGCCAAGACCGCGTCCGCCAGCCACGCCCACGCCGCGCCGCCGCAGAGCGAGGCGGCGACGACGGCGGTGCGGCCGTCGGGAAACGGACGGCACTCGCAGGTGGCGCAGCCCGCGGCGGCGCGCCGCGCCGGTGCGGCGGCCATCACGGCGGACACCTGCGCGCCGGTGCCGAGCGTGAGGCCGAGGTCCGTCGCCGGATCCCCTAGCGTCGCGAGCAGTGAGGCTTGGTTGTCCCCGATCGCCGCGGTGACCGGGATGCCTTCCGGAATGCCCAGTGCGACCGCCTCTGTCGCGCACACGGAACCGGCCCCTGCGCCGCAGGACACCACGCCGGGCAGCAGCCGGTCCGGAATCCGCGCCGCCTTCACGGCCGCATGGTCCCACCGCAGTCCGGTCGCGTCGAAGAGCCCCCAACTCGCCGCGTCGGTCGGATCGATGACCGGCCGCGCCGCGCCGCAGAGCGTCATGACGGCGACATCATGAATCGTTCCCGCCGCCGCGGCGCCGCGGGGCAGCGCGCGCCGGACCGCCAGCCACGCGAGCGTCGCGCAGCCGTAGCCGGTGCGCAGGGAGTGGCCGGTGCGACGCGCCAAACCGGGCAGAAAAACGGGGGACTCGATGCACCGCTGGTCCTGCCAGTTGATGAGCGGCGTCAGGGCGCGACCCGCGCCGTCAAGGATCAGCATGCCGTGCATCTGGCCCGTCACGCCGACGCCGCGGACGCGAGCCCGCAGCCGGGCGGGCAGGTCGCGGACGGCCCGCCGCACGGCCGCGAGCAGCGCGGCGGCGTCCTGCTCGCAGCGTCCGTCGGACCGCGGGCTCCCGGCGCGATGCTCGCGCGACGCGGCCGCCAGCACGCGTCCGTCCGCCGCGCAGATTACGGCCGCGGCTTTCGTCGTCCCGATGTCGATGCCGAGGTGCATGGGCAATCCGCGGATGGACGGAGGAATGGATGGTTGGATGGATGGGGATGCCGACAATCGCCGGTGTTCCGGCTCCCTCCGTTCATCCACCCATCTACTCATCCATCCATCCTTCCTTCCGTCAGAACTCCTTCATCGTCAACCCGAGCGTTGCCGCCAGGATCCGGAACTCCGGGATGTGGTCGCCGTAGACGACGACGGTGTGCTCGCGGGAGATGTCGGCGACAAAGGCCTCGAGGTCGCGGAACCGGAGCAGCGCCGTCCGCTCGCAGTGCAGCATGCCCTTGTGTTCGGTCGTCTCGCAGACCTTGCCGTCGGCGACGAGCAGCGTCTTCCCGTCGAACTTGAGCTCGATCACGGTGATGCGTTCGCCGGCTGCGAGCCGCCCGCCGTTCCCGCAGCCGCGGCCGTCGCGCTTGATCTCCCACGTGCCGCCCCAGTCGGAGAGTTCGACTTTCCCCTCCGGTGCCATCTCGGGCGACACAACGCCGACAAATCCGCAGTGGCCGAGGCGGGCGAGGTTCTTCCAGTCCTCGCGCGGGTACTTGCGCGCGGGGGAGAGAGGATTGCCGCCGAAGTGGTCGGTGAGGGCGCCGACGTACTTCACGGGGTACATGTTCGACATCATGCAGGGCTTGTCGAGGAAGCACGAGGTGAGGACCATGCTCGTCATCGCGAGGAAGTCGCCGTCGCACGAGGCGATGTAGCCCTCCTCGCGAAGCAGCGTCTGCGCCAGGCACGGCACGTCGCGTCCGCCCTTCGGGATCAGGTCGCCGAAGCAGTTGAGGCCGAAGCCGAGCGCGCGCTCCTTTCGCAGGATCTCGCGGATGGCCAGCGTGGTCCGCACGGCGGCCGCGAGTTCCTCCGGCTGCACGCCGCGTTCGACGTAGCGGGACTTGCGCGCGCTCCAGTACGCCTCCACGGCGGCATCCGACACGCGGCCCGCGCGCCGGCGGATGTCGTCGATGGAGCGGACGACGATCCTTGTGCCGAGGCTCTCCGTGACGAACCGTCCGGCCGCGTGGGCGTTCCACGGAAAGTTCTGCTCGCCGAAGACGACGATCCGGGAACCCTTCAGCATGCGCCGCATGCCCAGCGCGCGCAGCAGGGCGAGACCGGCCCGGGTGCTTTCGACAAGGTGAACGTCGACGCCGACGGCCTTCAGCATGTCCGTCGCCGACCACCGCCAGAAATCCGGCTCGTCGTAGGCGATGATGGGCCAGAACACGAACGGCAGACCGCGTTTCACCAGCGGTTCAGGGTGCGAGTTCCACCACTCGGTCGGGTAGGAGGTGATGCTGACGGGCAGGATCGCGTCGACGTCCTTGCCGAGGCCGAGCACGGTCTTCGTCCAGTGGGCCGCGCTGCGGATCGCGATCGGCGGCAGGACGACCGCGACTCCCTCGACCTGCTTCGCCAGGGCGGCGAGGTCGATGTTCGGCGTGCCCTCGGTCGCGACGAGCGGCTGCAGCCGGACGACCGGCCGCTTCAGCCACTTCTCCACGGGCCCCGCAAGAAACCGCTTCGTGTCCGCCAATGCGCTCATGCTCGCCTCCGCCGTCCTATCGGCGCGGCCAGAGTAAGGCTGCCGGGCGGTCCGATGCAATCCGTGGCGCTGGAAGGCTGCACATGGAGACGCGGAGGGGACCAGAGAGAGACCGGGATTGGAGACCCCCCATGCAGTCTGTTATCCGCCGGTTCTCTGCGTTCTCTACGCCTCCGTGTTTTCCCAGTCTGCCACGGCTCGCCGACGGGCGGTGGATGTGGTTGGATGGACGTTCCGGCGGGAGACCATCATGAATCGGATATGCAGGACATTCCTTCTGGCGACGGTTGCAGCCGGATTCGCATCCGCGTCGGCGGAGGCCGGGCCGTTCTCGGCAATCAGCCCCGACGGCAGGTTGTCCGCCGCCCTCGTGGCGGACGGCGTTGGCGGGTTTACCTGGTCGCTGGCGGCGCGCGGGCAGGTGTTCGTGACGAACGCGGCGCTCGGCCTCGACTTCGGCGCGGCGGGGCGGATGCCGGGCGCGGGCTGGCGCGTGGCGAAGACGGCGCATCGCAGTGTCGACGAGGTCTGGAAGCCGGTCTGGGGCAAGCGCGCGGTCGTGCCGGATCGATACCACGAGACGTCCGTCGACCTCGAGGGCCCGGGCGCGCCCTTCGGGGCGCTGCGGATCGTGCTGCGCGCCTACGACGACGGCATCGCATTCCGCTATGAGGTGCCCGCCACGGCCGGCGCTGCCGTTCGCGCCGCGGGCGAGCTGACCACCTTCGCGTTTGCGGGCGACTACACCGCGTGGTTCTACAACGGCGAGAACCACAACCTGGGGCCGGACAAGCTCTCGGCGATCGAGGGAAAACGGCTGCCGGTGATGACGGTCAAGGCGGGCGACCGCGGCTACCTGGCGGTTCATGAGGCCGACCTGCG
>CAYXFW010000230.1:708-5324 GCA_964464305.1 uncultured Verrucomicrobiota bacterium | reverse complement strand
CGAACTTGACGATGTAGAAGCCGCTCACGCTGACCGAATGCACGGGCAGCTCCTGGGCCAGCCCCTCGGCAAACGCGTCGCCCATCGAGAAGGACCCGGCGGGGATGGGCGCCATGTCCGGATCGATCCGGAGCGACCACACCGTGCCGGTTTGCAGGAACCAGACGTAGTTGGTCCAACTGCTTCCGGCGCCGAGCGCCGCCGCGCGCTGGATGGCGCCCGTGACTCCGGCCACCGTGCTCGTCCACGCAAAATTGCCGTTTCCATCGTAGCCCGTGATGCCCGTGTCGACAGGCGCGACGATGCGGAAGAACCCCGCATCCGTCACCGCCTGCGCCGGGGAACCGAGCGACAGACCCACCGCAGCGACTGCCAGCCAACGACTCAATCTCATCGAACACACTCCCGTCTAATACCCAGCCGGATGGTGGCCCCGGCTCTATCGCGACGCAAGCTTTGTTTCGAGCTGTTTCTCCGACCCGGTCTCTCCAACCCCCGCTCTCCGGGGGCCCGTCTCCCGCCCTGTGCGCGGGCGGTGCGCAGGCGCGCAGGCGGTCCTGCCGTGGCATTTGAATCACAAGGCCCGGTCCTGTACTGTCGAGGACGTCATGGAATCGACTCTTGCGGTTTTCAGCGCGGTCCGGCGGCACCGTGCAGCCGTCGTGGCGGCCGTGGCGGCCGCCGCATGCATGTGTCTCCCGGCCTTCGCCACGCGCGCGGACGATCCGCCCCGCGGCATCCTGGTGTGCGGCGATTCGCTGATGAAGACCGTTTCGCGTTCCCTGACCCGCGAGTTCGCGCCGGTCCCGGGCGTGAAGTTGACCGTGTTGATTTCGATCGGCACCGGCCTGGCGCGGCCCGATGTCTTCGATTGGGCGGCGGAGTTGAAGACCGCCCTGACCTCGACGCCGGAGACCGTCGTGGCCATGCTCGGTGCGAACGACGGCCAGAACCTCCGCACCGCCCGCGGCGCCGTGGTGCTCGCAGGCACGCCGGAATGGTCCGCCGAGTACGCCAGCCGCGTCGCCTCGCTGCTCCGGCAGATGAAGGAAGCGGGCGCGCGGCACATCCTGTGGGTTGGAATGCCGGACATGCGCGAGACGAAGCTGCAGGCCGACTCGCGCCGCATCAACGAGATCGCGAAGGCGGAATGCGCCCGCGTCGAAGGGGTGGAGTTTTTCGACACGGCGCCGCTGTTCAGCCCCAAGCCCGGCAGCTACAGCGCCTACATCGTCCGGGACGGCGGCAAGCCGATGCTCGTCCGGACCGGCGACGGGGGACATCTCAACAACGACGGGGCGGACATCCTGGCCCGCGCCATCCGCGAGAAGATCGCGACCCGGATGTCGCTCTAGTAGCCGATCATCACCGGATCTGCGGTCGAGACATCGCCGGCATCCTTGAGCTCCGATCGCCGGACGATCCTCACCTCGACCGCATCGCCGGTGCCGCTGGTGAAGTCCCCTCCACGGGCCACGGGCACCATGCGGGCGGCACGGCCGGTCTTGTCGACGGCCGCCACGAGAATCCTCAGTTTCGACGCCTTCATCCGCTGGCGGAGCGAGGCCACCCATTCGTCGCCCGGCCAGTCCTTGAACATGAGGATGAACCCGTCGGCGCCGATTTCCTTGGCGTGGCTTTCCAGTTCGTCCGGCATCACACCCAGCGGGGAGCGGCAATCGATGAACGGCGTCAACCACATGCGATGGTAGCGGGCGAAGACGTCGTAGATTTCGCGATCGCCGGTCTGCGCGGTCTGCCAGCGGCCGTCGGACTGGATCGTGAACCACGCCGGGCACAGGGCGGTCAGTTGCGAGACGTCCTGCCGGACCAACGCGAGTTGCGCATCGGCATCCGCCGCCGAGGCCGCGGGGGCCATCGCGCCCAGCCGCATCGGCGCCGAGCCGGCTGTGATGCCGAGGATCTCCGCCGACGCCCGGCCGCGCTCCAGGGAGTGGACGGCGATGCCAACCCATCCGAGGCCCATATCCGCAGGAAGGTTGAGCCGGGCGCCAAACGCCGGCTTACCGTCCACGTATCCCATGATCCCGTCGCCATTGGCCTCCATCCGCAGGCGCATCTTCCCGTCGGGCCGCTTCCACTCCGCCTTCCGCTCGGCCACGAGCCGTCCCGCGCGCCAGGTCTGGAGGTGGAGCATCCCGTCGTCGGAGAAGCCGAACCGGGCCATGTGCTCCGTCGTGCGGCTGGTATAGAGCCAGAAATTCCCGGTAAACTTGCCCACAAGGGCCTCGACGAACACGTTGCGCAGGTGCAGCGACCCCAGCAGTCTCAGGGCGCCCTCCGAGTAGGTCTCGCCCGACGAGAACAGCGCGCCGCCGCCAGCTCCGGGCGTAAGGACGCCCCCTTCGATCCACCAGCGATTCGACAGGCGGCCGTCGGCCAGGCTTTCGTTGACCGTCCCGGCACGGGGCGTCATCCGGGCGAAGATCTCGGCGACGCGCGGATCCTTCGTGCGGGTGGCGATCTCCCGGATCAGGCCGACCAGAGGCTCGGCGCCCGGCAGCGAGGTCAGCTCGTACTTCCACGCGGACTGTCCGAGAGCGAGGTGGTTCTCCGTCTTCGATCCGGCGGCGACCAGGCGGTCCATCGTCTGCCGGTACTCCTCGTCCGACTTCGACAGCCGGAGCATCATGGTCAGCGCCTCGATGTTATCCGGTTCGACCGCGATCAGTTTCCGGGCCACCGCGACGGCCTCCTCGCCCCGGCCGCTCTCGTTCAGCCAGCGGGCCTGGGCCAGCATGATCTCGGGATTCCCCGGGAACAGGCGGGCGTAGAGATTCAGCGATTCGGCTGCACGCTCCGGGTCGCCCAGCGACGTGTAAAGGCCGGCGCGACGAACCGCGAGGGAAATCTGGCCGGGATCCAGATCCAGACTCCGGTCGTATTCCCGGGCGGCGCCCTTGATGTCGCCCTGCCGCGACAATGCGTCGCCGATCAGCATGTACGCCTTGGGGTTGTCCGGCTCCAGTTGCAGCCAGCCGCGCCAGATCAGCACGGCCCGCTCGTGCTGGCCTTCGAGGAAGGCGGCGAGACCCTCCTGCTGCATGCGACTGCTCTTGGCTTCCTGCGACTCGATGGCCGCCCCCTCGCCGGTGGTCGGGATCATGTAGAACAGCGGGAGCTCCTCGTCGGCGGTTGCCGTCGGCACGGCTTCCGTACGCACGATCTGGGCGGCCCTCCCCGTCCCCTCGGCCTTGATCGGGGACGACGAGTCCACCACCACCTTGGCATTCGGAACCACGGCCAGCAGGGAGAGAATCTGGGCGCGCGTTTCAAGCGCCTGCGGCAGGCGGATCAGCAGCTTCGCTCCGCCGGCCCCCAGGGCATCGGCGCACTGGCGCAGCCACGAGGCGATGGCCGGGAGCGTAACGTTGCGCATGCCGTTCATGTTGACAAGCACGCCGTCGAACTTCTCGCGCTTCGCCTTCTCGGCGAGGAGAGTCGGGGCGATGCGGGCGAGAGCCGCCTCGTCGTCGATCACCACCTGCGGATTGAGGCTCAGATGGTTCACGCGGGCCAGCATGCGGTAGATATCCAAGTCCGCGGTCGCTCCCGTCAACTGTCCGCCGGCGGCCGAGTTCATCCAGCGCGGGCTGAAATCGGTCAACCGGAAGGCGTTGTCGTAGATCCACCGGAAGGCATGCGCCTCCCCGGCCTTGGTCACATCCCACGCGGCGACGGTCGGGCTCTGCTCCCGGACCTCGATGCCGGTCAGGCGGGCCCGTGCCACGCCCTTGTAGGGGGACCATACGCTGAGCCCCACCAATCTGGGCTTGAGTTCGCCCCGCAGCATGCTGCGGCTGCGGAAGAGTTCCTTGCCGTCCAGATGCGCAAACAGGAGCCGGTCCCGAAGGAACACCTCGAGAGTGTGTTCCGAGAGGGGGTTGATCGGGACCTGCGACGACGCCAAGGTGAACCGCTCCCCGCCGATCTGCTTTTGGCGGAGCCAGATGCCGCTGTCCTCGATCCCATCCGGCATCGAAATTCTCTCCTTGCCCCGCGACAACTGCCGGAGCCAGACCTCTCCGCCGGCGTCGAGTCCGAGGTAGACATAGGACTCCCCGTCTGCGGAGGCCCTCAGGTACACGCCCAACTGGCCGCGTTCGAGGCGGAACTTGATCTTGGTGTAGAAATCGCGGTTCATGTCGCTGCCGGCGAGCCAGATCTTGGCCCCGGTGGCCTCCGCCGAGGCGGAGATGGCCAGCGACCCGTCCTTCTCCTGCTCCATGTTGCCCCAGTCCACGATCCATGCGGAAGCGATCGGCACGCCGTTCTTCTCCAGCAGGGGCGATTCCGACGGCCACGCGCGGTCGAGCCGCTCGACCAGGTCGCGTCCGGTCCACTCCGGATTCACCAGGAGCCGGTTCAGCCGGCGCGGATCGCTGAACCGCGTATTCAGCGCCAGGTTGCCCTGGATGAAGCCAAGCTTGTAATTCTTCTCGACGAGTCCGAGGTTGATCGGCCGCGTCATGATCGCGCGATGCTGATACTGACCGAAATCGCCGTAGGGGTAGGCGTAGGCCATCGGCCGGACGCCGAGTCCGTTCTCGACCTGGGCGAGGCACCGGGTGTGATCGGCCTCCAGCCTCTTCTGG
>CAYXFW010000230.1:0-698 GCA_964464305.1 uncultured Verrucomicrobiota bacterium | reverse complement strand
CGATCGACTCGTACCGCTGCTCGTCGGCGTTCCAGACGGGGGACGTCATGAAGTTCCCGGTCCGCCCGCGCGCGCTCGTTTGAATGCGGTTGAACCCGTCGTGGCTCTGCACGCCGATTTCCCAGGTCCCGGACCGGAGCATGCTCCGAAGGTAGGGCCAGAGGAGGGCCGACGAGTCCCGGTCTTCGATGGGCTTCGTCCAGAGGAACATCACTGCATTCCACCCCGCCCGCCGCAGCATGGCGTGCGTGGCGAAATAGGAGGTCTTGCGCGAGTGATCGAAGGTGACCAGCACGGACTTCTTGGGCACCGGCTTGCCCTCGCGGACGAGGGCGTCGACATCCTTGAGCCCGATCGGGGTGTACCCGGCTGCCTTCATCGCATCGAGCTGCTCGCGAAACCGGTCCGGGGACACTTCGTTGGTCTTGGTCGATACGCCCTCGTACGCAAGCGCGACGAAGGACATTTCGCTCCGCGGCCCCGTCGTCTTCACCTTGGGCCAGAGGAGCTGGCCGATCAGGATTTTCGCGGGAAACCACCAGGCGACCAGCAGGCAGATCACGAGCAGCGCGTGAAGCCAGGACGACCCGTAGGCCACCTTCACGGCATGGACCGGCCGCCGGTTGAACAGGGGCCCGTTCACTGCGGGGCCTCCGCCATGGGCCGGTGGATGAGGATCCTGACTGTTGTCGTGCGTG
>CAYXFW010000229.1:0-5337 GCA_964464305.1 uncultured Verrucomicrobiota bacterium | reverse complement strand
CAGGTGGTGCTCCGCGAAGACGCGGATTTCCTCCGGCGCCGCGCCCTGGCCCTGACCGTGGGGCATGCGGACGCGAAGGCAGAGGGTTCGCGGGCCGGACGGCAGGCGGTAGGATTTCTGCAGCGAGTCCATCGGGTAGGCGAAATCGTTCGACCCGGTCACCCAGAGCATCGGCATCGCGGCGCCGCCGAGGTAGACCGAGGGATCCCACAGTCCCAGCCATCGCGCGGAGCGCGCGGGCGGCATCCGGCCCAGCGCGGCCGCCCAGGTCGAGTTTTCGCCGAGGAAGCCGCAGCCGTAGACCGGCGCGGCGAAGCGGAAGCGCGGGTCGACGCCCGCGACGATGCACGTCAGGTAGCCGCCCCACGAAATGCCGGTGAGGCCGGTGCGGTTCGCGTCGACCTCGGGGAACGACCGGATCAACGAGTGCGCGAGGACCACCGCCGCGACGGCGTGGTAGGTCCACTGGTCCTCCGCCGGATCGTCCGCCTTGTCGAACCCGCCCCAGCCCGGCGGACCGCCCGCCTCGTGCCGCGGCCGGTTGGTATGCGTGCCGCCCGGGAGGCAGCCGCAGGTGTTCATCGCGATCGCCGCGTATCCGCGCGCGGTCCAGAGCCGGACCCAATCGGCGAAGGCCGTGCCGCCGCCGCCGTGGATCAGCACCATCGCCGGCGCCTTCGTCCCCGGCGGAAGATCCGGGACGCCGTACCACGCGAAGACGCGCGTCGCGCGCCCGCTCCACGCCACGCTGTCGAAGAAGATCGCGCGCACGCCCGGCTCGCTGAACCCCTCCGCCGCCCGCCACGCCGGCGCGCGGAAGAGCGCGTTCGTGTCCCACGGTAGCGGCGTGGCAACGGACGTCGACGCGAGGGCGAGCAGGGCGGCCATCGGGAGGATGCAGCGGAGGAATGGAGGGGTGGATGAATGGATGAACCCGGCAATCTGGCGTTGAGCGGAGCGCCAGGGGCGCCTGCCGGTCATCCCGCTCATCCACCGATCCAGCCGTCCACCCATTTGCTTCTTCATGTCCGACCCTCCGCCCCGCCGGGGGGCTACGATGGCGCAGTCATCCGAGACTTGGGTGACATGCCGCAGCCTTCAAGGCCGTGGCGTCATGGCGCCCTGCGGGTTCTGTCTCCGACACCCATCAAGAGCGCGGAAACGGAGATGTCCTCGTCGAGATTGTCCCAGTGGACGCCGGAGCCGCCTCCGCTGATCGTAAACCGATCACGATCCGCCGCTGTCGCTCGCCGAAGGCGGGGGAAATACGCGAGAGGTATGCCCAGCTGACGACCGTCAGCTAGTTCGACCCACATCACGTCGGCGTCGAAACGCACGTGCGTGGCCAAAGGTTCAGCAACCAAAGTGTTCATTCCAATACCTCTCGATCTCTGCTCTGCGGTCGACGGCCACGTCAAGCAACTCACACAGCTCGTGGGCTCCGAAGCCGTACGCCTCGGCCACGTCAGGAACAGGCCGCAGCCAGAAGTTCGCTACTGAAGCGCCCCGCCGTACATGGATATGCAGGGGTTCGCGCGGATCTCCTTCGTTCGAGTAGAAGAAGAATCGATAGCCTTTGTGCCTGAACACGACCGGCATAGGGTGACACTACAGCCAACCCTCCCGTCTGTCGATGTCGCTCACAGGCTGCTCCCTTCTCGCCATCCTTGCCGTTCGCGCCAGGCTCCTGTCGAAATCTCCGCCTCCGGCCTGACGCGCCCGGGCCGCGAGACCCTCGAATTCATGCACCTTCCCCGTGTGACTTGGCAATTGCGAGTGACGGCCGGAGGGTGCAGTTGACAATTCTGCGCGGCCGCCCGGCCGGATGCATGCGGGGAGGCGGCAGACCCGGAGATGCGCCCCGGGGCATTGGGGCTCTCGCATGCGGCCTTGGACTGCGGAAAGGATCGCGCTATTCTGCGGGCCTTGTTTGGCGGCCCGGAGGAGATGGACGTGAACGGTGCAGCCTGTGGGAAGGGCGGGGGAGCGTCGCGGCGCGACTGCTTGAAAGTCGCGGCGCTGGCCGTGGGAGGTGTCGCGGCGGGCGCGGTGTCGTCGTCGTTCGTCGGCCACCTCGGGCCGGCGCCGGCGGGACCGTGGCGCGCACTGACGCCGGACGAGGCGCGGCTGGTCGAGGCGGTCGCGGAGCAAATCGTCCCCGCCGACCGGGATCCCGGCGCGAAGGAGGCGGGCGTCGTCGTCTTCATCGACCGCCAGCTCGCCGGCCCTTACCGCCGCTTCCTCGAGAAATACCGCCTCGGCCTCGCGTGCCTCGTCCGGACGAGCCAGGCCATGTTCGGCCGGCCGTTCGAATCGCTGGCGTGGGACGAGCAGACGAAGCTGCTGCAGGCCCTGGAGTCGAACAAGACGCCAAAGGGCATCTGGACCTCGCCGTCGGCCCCGGAGTTCTTCAATCTCATCTGCGACCACTCGCTCCAGGGCTTCTACGGAAGCCCGCGCCACGGCGGGAATCGGAACTACGCGAGTTACCGGATGCTCGGGATCGAGTATCCGCGGGTGATCGGGCAGAACCGGTACGGGGGATGATCGTGCCGAACCAGCATGTCAACGCGGTGGTGATCGGGGCGGGCGCGGGCGGCGGCGTCGTGGCCAAGGTGCTCGCCGAGGCGGGCCTCTCGGTCGTGCTGCTCGAGCGCGGCCGCTGGCAGACGTGGGCCGAGCACACGGACGACGAGTTGATTTCCCAGCGCACGACCGTGCTGGGCAATGCCTACGGCCCCGACGACGAACGTCATCGCCGCGTGATCGAGAACGCCGACGGTTCGACGCGCATCGTCCTGCCGAGCGAGGGCGGCTACAACAACAACGCCGCCTGCGTCGGCAGCGGGACGCTCAGCTACGGGGCGATGGCGTGGCGCTTCATGACGAAGGACTTTCGCATGAAGTCGACCTACGGCTGCCCCGAAGGGTCCACGCTCGAGGACTGGCCGGTCTCCTACGAGGACCTGGAACCGTGTTACGAGCGCGCGGAATGGGAGATCGGCGTCGCCGGCGACGATGCCCGCAACCCGTTCGCGCCGCCGCGCCGCAAGCCGCACCCGATGCCGCCGTTTCCGTACAACCGCGAGGCCCGCGCGCTCATCCCGGCGGCGAACCGCCTCGGCTGGCATCCGTTCCCGATCCCGATGCTGCGCAACTCCGTCCCCTACGGCGGGCGGCCCAAGTGCATCCACATGCGGACGTGCGTCGGCTTCGCCTGCCCGATCGAGGCGAAGGCCGGAACGCAGAACACCGTCATTCCGGCCGCGATCGCCACCGGCAACTGCGAGGTGCGGACCGACGCCGTCGTGGCCGAGGTGAAGGTCGACGACCGCGGCCGCGCGCGCGGCGTGGTCTACTACGACGCGAACGACCGCCGCCAGGAGCAGACCGCCGACCTCGTCGTCGTTTCGGCCTCCGCCACGGAAACCGCCCGCCTGCTGCTGAACTCGAAGTCGAAGCTCTTCCCGAACGGCGCCGGAAACAACAACGACTGGGTCGGGCGCAACCTGCAGGGACACGCCTACTGCGGCGCGCGCGGGATTGCGGCGGAGGAGATCTACGAGGAGGCCGGGCCCGGCGCGACCGTCGCCTTCTGCGACTTCAGCCACGGCAACCCCGGGCTGCGCAGCGGCGCCATGCTGGCGAACGAGTTCATTCCCATGCCCTACCTCTACACGAAAGTCCGCCCACCCGGATCGCCGCGGTGGGGGCTTGCGCACAAGGAATTCCAGCGCCGGAACTACCGGCGCACCCTGTGCGTGATGGGCCCGGTGCAGGAGATGCCCGTGTTCGATGCGCGCGTGAAGGTCGACCCCGCGGTCCGCGACCACTGGGGCATCCCGGTCGTCCGCATGTCGGGGAAACGCCATCCGCACGACGTGGAAGTCGCCCGTTTCATCGCCGACAAGGCCGCCGCGCTTCTGCGCGAGGCCGGGGCGACCGACGTCTGGACCAGCGTTCCGGGCCTCGGCCTGAGCGGCGGCCAGCACCAGGCGGGCACGTGCCGCATGGGCAACGATCCGAAAACGTCGGTGACCAACCGGTTCGGACAAGTTCATGAGATCGACAATTTCTTTGTCGCCGACGGCAGTCTCAACGTCACCAACGGTGGACTCAATCCCGCACTGACCATCATGGCGCTCGGCTACTGGGTCGGGGAGCACATCGCGAAGGAATGGAAGGGCGGCGCGAGGTTCAAGGCATGACGACCGCGTCCAGCGGAGCCCGTCGCGGCGGGTGGCGTCGGGGGTTTTTCGTGGCCGCGATGGCGGCCATGTTCGTGCTGGCCATGGCGGCGGGCGGATTCGGCTACTTCGAGTTCATGCCCGCGGAGACCACCTGCGTCTCGTGCCACGAGATGCGTCCGTCGCACGGACGGTGGACCAACGCCGTGCACCGCGGCGTGTCGTGCAAGGTGTGCCACGGCGGGTCCGTGTCGTCCGGCCTGCACGGGATGAGCGAGAAACTCCGCCGGGTCTTCGCGCACGTCACCGAGGCCCGGCACGACAACCTCGGGCTGAGCGAGGATCAGAGGATTTCCGTGATGACGGCCTGCCGCGACTGCCACGAGCGCGAGTTCGCCTACTGGCGGAAGGGCGGCCACGGGATCGCCTATGCGGGCGTATTCCTCGACGAGAAGCACAACCGGACGGAGCAGCCCGCCGACGACTGTTTGCGCTGCCACGGTATGTTCTTCAAGGGGCGGACGGCGGACCTCGTGACGCCGCTGGACACGAAGGGCCCGTGGCGCCTCAAGGATCCCGCGCTGGCGTTACGGCCCGCGATCCCGTGTCTCGCCTGCCACAAGATGCACGCGACGGGCCGCCCGTTCGAGCGCCCCACGAAACCGGCGCCCGGCGGGGAACCGGTCACCAACGGCCCGACCCCGCGGCGCGAGACGATCGGCTTCTACGTCCGGCAGGAACGCGCGCATTTCCCCATCGACGACCTTGCCGTCCCGCGTGTGACCGAACGCGGCCGGCCCGTGAAGGTCTCCGACGATCCCCGCCAGCGGCTCTGCACGCAATGCCACGCCCCCAATGCATTCGGCGAGGCCGGGAGCAGCGACGACCGGACGCCCGTCGGCGTCCACGAGGGCCTCAGTTGCGCGGCCTGCCACGCCCCGCACTCGAACGACGCGCGCAACTCCTGCGCGAACTGCCACCCGCGCCTGTCCAACTGCGGGCTCGACGTGCGGACGATGGACACGACCTTCCTCACCCCCTCGAGCCGCCACAACATCCACACCGTCCACTGCCTCGACTGCCACCCCTCCGGCGCCCCGGCAAAGCCGAAGCCGTAGCGTCCCCGGGCCTCGTGGCGCCCCGCTCGCCC
>CAYXFW010000228.1:0-5348 GCA_964464305.1 uncultured Verrucomicrobiota bacterium | reverse complement strand
GACACCATTCTCTTCTTCCACCTCGGTGACTTCTACGAGATGTTCTACGACGATGCCGTCGTCGCGGCGCCGATCCTGGACATCGCCCTCACCCGCCGGCAGGCGATGCCGATGTGCGGGGTGCCCGTCCACTCCGCCGACGCCTACATCGCCCGGCTCATCCGCGCCGGAAAGAAAGTCGCGGTCTGCGAGCAGACCGAGGATCCCGCGACGGCGAAGGGCATCGTGCGCCGCGACGTCACACGCATTGTCACGCCGGGCACCGTGGTGGAGGAAGGAATCCTCGACGCCCGCGTCAGCAACTACCTGGCCGGTCTCTGCCGGCATGGCGACCTGTTCGGCTTGGCGATGTTGGAGCTCTCCACCGGCGCCTTCTGGATCGAGGAACGCGCCGAACCGGACGGAATCCGCGATCTGCTGTCGAAGTACTCGCCCTCCGAGGTCATCGTCCCGCAGGAGCAGCGCGAGGCCCTGGCTCCGGCGGCCGTGGCGGACGGACGCATGGTCACGCCGGTCGACGACTGGCGCTTCGAGCCCGAGGCCTCGCGCGACGCACTCCTGCGCCATTTCGGCGTCGTCTCGCTCGACGGATTCGGATGCGAGGGGCTGGCCGCCGGCATCGGCGCCGCCGGGGCCGTGCTTCACTATGTCACCGTCGAGCTCCGCCGGCCCGCCGACCACGTCCGGGGCATGGCGGTGCGCCGGTCCGCGGACTTCGTCGTGCTCGACGAGGCCACCATCGCCAACCTCGAACTCGTCGCCCCGCGCGGCGGCGGTGCCGGACCCTGCCTGCTCAAGGTGCTCGACGCCACGGGCACCCCCATGGGCGGACGGCTGCTGCGCGAATGGATCCTGCGCCCGCTCGGAGTCCTCGACGCCATCTGCGAGCGCCACGCGGCCGTCGCCGCCCTGTGCGCCGGCCGCGACGCCCTCCGCCGCCTGCGCGAAGCCCTGGGCGGAATCCGGGATGTCGAGCGGCTCGTCGCCCGCATCAGCGCCGGCGGCGGGAACGCCCGGGACCTGCGCGCCGTCGCCCACTCGCTCCGCCATCTGCCTGCCGTCCGCGAGGCCGCGGAACCGCTGGACGCCCCCCTCGCCCGGCGCCTCGCCGGCGAGGTCGAACCGCTGCCCGCCCTGCTCGACCGCATCGAGCGGACGATCGTCGACGAGCCCCCCGCCACCGTGCGCGACGGCGGCATGATCCGGCCCGGCTGCCATGCCGAGCTCGACGAACTCCGCGGCGCCGCCACCTCCGGCCGGTCGTGGATCGCATCCTTCCAGGCCGCCGAGCAGCAGCGCACCGGCATCAAGTCCCTGAAGATCCGCCACAACAAGGTCTTCGGCTATTACATCGAGATCACGCGCAGCAACCTCCAGAGCGCGCCCCCGGAGTACATCCGCAAGCAGACGATGGCCAACGCGGAGCGGTTCGTCACGCCGGAGCTGAAGGATTACGAGAACCGCATCCTCGGCGCCCAGGAGCGTGCGATCGAACTGGAATACGAACTCTTTCTCGAGGTCCGCGGCGCCGTGCTGGAACAGACCGGTTCCCTGTTGCGCTCCGCCGCGGCGCTCGCGGCGCTGGACGTCCTCGCCGCATTCGCCGACCGCGCCCTGGCCCTCGGGTACACCCGCCCCGTCATGTCCGGCGGCGACACGCTCCGCATCCGCGACGGACGCCACCCGGTGATCGAAACCCTGCCCGAGGCGGAACGATTCGTCCCGAACGATACCCTCCTCGACGGGCGCGAGAACCAGCTCGCGATCATCACCGGCCCCAACATGGCCGGCAAATCCACCTACATCCGCCAGGTCGCCCTCATCACCATCCTCGCCCACGCCGGCTCCTTCGTGCCCGCCGCCGGGGCGGACATCGGCCTCGTCGACCGCGTGTTCACCCGCATTGGCGCCAGCGACGATCTCGCCCGGGGCCGGAGCACGTTCATGGTCGAGATGCAGGAGACCGCCAACATCCTCAACAACGCCACGCCGCGCAGCCTCGTCGTCCTCGACGAGATCGGACGCGGCACCAGCACCTTCGACGGCATCAGCCTCGCCTGGGCCGTCGCCGAACACCTCCACAACCGGGCCGCCGTGAAGGCCAAGACCCTCTTCGCCACGCATTATCACGAGTTGACCGACCTGGCCCTGACGCTGCCCGGCGTGAAGAACTACAATGTCCTGATCCGCGAAAGCGGCGACCGGATCGCCTTCCTCCGGAAGATCGTTCCCGGCGCGGCGGACAAGAGCTACGGGATCCATGTCGCCCGCCTTGCCGGCATGCCGGACGAGGTCATCGACCGCGCCCGCGAAATTCTGGCAAACTTGGAGGAAGGCGAGTTCGGCGAGGCCGGCCAGCCCAAGATCGCCCGCAAACGCGCCCGGCGCGTCCGCGAGGACGGCGGGGCGCAGATGTCGCTGTTCTGAAGGGTGTCCAACATGCCCGTCCCACCGGAAGAAGTCTCGGAACTTGAAACTTGAAACTTGAAACTTGGAACTTGGAACTCCCCCCATGTGACGTCATGACCATCATCGAGCCCCATATCCACATGTACTCCCGCACGACGGACGACTACACCGCGATGTACCGCGAGGGCATCCGGTGCGTCGTCGAACCCTCGTTCTGGCTCGGCTCCACGCGCCGTCACGCCGGAACGTTCTGGGATTACTTCCAACTGAGTCTCGAGTTCGAGGTCAAGAGGTCGGAGCGCTACGGGATCGACCACTTCTCCTGCGTCGCCGTGAACCCGAAAGAGGCGGAGGACCTCGTCCTGGCCCGCGAGACGCTTGTCGGCATGGGCCCCTACCTGGATCACCCGCGGTGTGTCGCGATCGGCGAGATCGGCTTCAACCGGATCACGCCGAACGAGGAGGAGGTCTTTCAGCTCCAGCTCGAGATGGCCAAGAAACGGAACATGCTGATCCTCATCCACACGCCGCACGACACGCCCGAGGTCAGCAAGCGCAAGGGCGTCGAACGCACGCTCGCCATCCTCCGGGAGCTGAACTACGACGAGACCCGGATCATCGTCGACCACAACACCGAGGACACGATGGACCTCACCCGCAAGACCGGCGTCTGGGCGGGCATGACGGTCTATCCCTATTCCAAGCTGAACCCCGAGCGCGTCGTGAAGATCCTGCGCCGATGGGGGCTCGACCGCGCGCTCGTCAACAGCTCGGCCGACTGGGGCGTCTCGGACCCCTGCTCCCTGCCGAAGGTCGCCCGCCACATGAAGGCCAGCGAGTTCACCGACGCCCAGGTCGAGAAGCTTCTGCTCGAGAACCCCCTCGGATTCTACGGCCAGTGTCCGAAGTTCAAGCCCCGGCTCGACCTGCCCTGGCAGGACCCCGCGCAGTACCAGAGGTGACCGCGCCGTGCGAAGAAGCGATCCAGCGCTGTGGGACGCAAGCCGGCCGCGACCACCGGTCGCGGCTACAGAAGAGGTCTTCCACGTTGGGCCGTCCGCTGTAGCCGCGACCGGTGGTCGCGGCCGGCAGGCTCACCGTTACCCCGCCCCATCGGCCCGCGGGGGTTGACCGATGCAAGAGGCCACTGCGGAACGCCCGCGCGCAAATGGACCCCGTTTCCGTTTTCGCGTACCACTGTGGCGCGCATGGATGGATCTCGTTCGCATCCCGAACCTGTTCACGGTGCCGGGCGATCCGCTCGCCGGCGCGCTGCTGGCCATGGCGGATCGCGGATGGAACGAACCGTTGCCATGGGCGGCCGCGGGTGCGTCGCTCTGCCTGTATGCGGCGGGGCTGATCGACAACGACCTCGCCGACCTCGACGAGGACCGCCGCGACCGGCCCGGACGTCCCCTGCCCTCCGGAGCGGTAGCCTCGCACCACGCTTCCGCCGCCCGCCTCGCGCTGCTGCTCGTCGGGCTCGCGCTGGCGGCGGTATGTAATCTTCAGTCCCTCCTGGTTGCGTGTGCCATCGCCGCCACCGTGCTGGCCTACAACCGCGTGCTCAAACGCGTCCCCATCCTCGGCCCGCTCGCGATGGGCGCCTGCCGGGGACTGAGCGTCCTGCTCGGCGCGGTCGCCGTCGCGCCGTTGGCCGCAGATGCCTCGTGGACGGGCTCCGGCGTGGCCGCCCTCACGATCTACGTCGCGGCCGTGACGCAAATGGCACGCGGCGAGACCAGGATCCCCGGCCGCGAGCGCACGATCGGCGTCCTGATCGGACTGCTCCCGCTCCTCCAAGCCGCCCTCGCCCTCGCCGCCCTGCGCCGGGACAGCCCGTGGGTCGCGCTCGGCCTGGTCGTCTGCGCGATCGTCGCCGCTTTCCTCCGCCGTCGCTTCGCGGCCAGTTGAGAATCCGCAATCGATGATGCGCCGGCGGGGTGCGCGCGTGGGTTTTCTTGTTGTGGCCGGGGGACGGTTTCCCTAGTCTCGCCGTCCGGATCGAACACGCCGTGTCCGGCCCGAAGCCAAGGGCCGATGGCGGGCGAAGGACCGGAGGAGAATGACCATGGATTGCATTGCGCCCTTCACGATCGTCCGCACGCTGGCGGCATTCGTCGCCGGCATCACCGTTTCCGGTGCCATCGCGGCCACGCCGCCCGCCCCGACGGCGATTACCGACGCATCTCCGATTCTCCGGGCAAAGGTCGGCGCAAAGCTCACGATCGACCTTGCCGGGGCGCCGGAGGTGCCAGTCGCGTGGACGAACGTCCGATACCACATGGTGGGCGCGTCCCGCGACGGGCGGTTCGTGACGCAGATTCCGGAAATGAACTTCAGCAATCTCATTGGCCGGTTGGAGTGGACCCCGGAGCCGGCGCAGGCGGGACGCTACGACCTCCTGTTCATCGCCGCCCCGGATCCCTCGGCGATGTCCGTCATCCGCCGCCAGGTGGAGATCGAAACGCCGCCGGTGACGACCGACACTTCGCCGCTCGGCAAGCGACTGACCGAATGGTGGACGGCGGGTACCGCAGCAGGGTTGACGGGGGATTACTACGACAGCCACGACGGCGCACATTCGACCTTCGACGTATCGCCCCTCCCCCAACTCTCCCGGATCGTCTACTCGGACGAACACAAGCAGCGCGGGATGCACGTCGGCGCCCAGCTCGGCATCTTCAACCACGTCACCATCGGCAACTCCTCCATGTCGGCCCCGGCCGGAGCGGGCGGATGCCTCGTTCGCACACTGACGCTGGACGCCCGGACGGCGGACGTGCTGGCCGCCCAGTACCGGCGCAGCCATCTCTACATCTACCCGGAGCATCAGGACCACGACCCCGGGCACAACGGCCGCGGCGGTGGATACGGCGACCTGCTCCCGGCCAACATCCCCTACGCGGTCCTCTCCCAGGGATCGAGCGGGTCCGACA